>CAZDXU010000043.1:0-4960 GCA_964509585.1 uncultured Actinomycetota bacterium
AAATAAACTTGGGAATATAAAAATAACTTATATTCCGAATATTTAATTTTTAACCAACAGCTTTTGCATCTGGGGCCAATAACAAAAAATTATTATTAGAGCAAAAACTAAATAAAGCCCAGAGCCATCTCCACTGCCTGTTCAGGTTTATCAGCATACCTGATTAGGCTAGAGGAGGTTTCTTCATATGGCTTGATCTGCCAGGTGTTAAGCCCTATAAGCGGTTTATCAAAGGTGATGGCATATCCTATCTCGGATAATGTCCCCTCTGCCCCGTCAATGGCAATAACGGCATGCAAGGAAAGGACCACCAGCGAATTCCTGGCATAACCCAGTCTGTAGGTATCCTTATATCCACCCAGTCATTGGCCGTGTCCACATCGGCAGAAGGAAGTATGCCGATGGTGAGACCGCCAGCTTCATTGGCTCCCCTGCAGGCAGCTTCCATAACCCCGGAAAGTCCGCCGTAAACCAGGGCCGCGCCTCTTTCGGCAATATTTTTACCTACTTCATAAGCCATATCATATATACCGCTTTTTCTCTCTATCCGGCTACCGCCGATCACGGCGACCTTCTTCATACTGCTGTCAATGTCTCTTATTTTCATAGGGTCCTTTATGGGGGATTATCAAATCATCTTATTGATATGATAACATAATCCAGTCTTTAGGCATGGAAAAACATTTTGTCGTTTTCAAATATGATATGTATACTTAAATAGGTTATGGCATTTAAAATATTATGATCATGAGGGAGGAAAAGAATGGCAAAGAGATCCACATCAATATTCCTGGCATTTTTGAACCTGGCAGCATTTGCAGCTACTTTAGTGGTCAATGCCCTATCGACACTGCTTCCCATAAACGGCAAAGACCCGGGAGAGATATCAGACCAGTATCCCAACCTGTTCGTCCCATCCGGGCTGACCTTTTCCGTCTGGGGAGTGATCTATATACTTCTGGGATTATTTGTCATATACGGCCTGGTCTCAGCTTTCAAAAAAACCCCTGACCAGGACGGACTCATAGGAAGGATAGGCATACTTTTCTTCCTGTCATCACTTTTTAATATAGGCTGGATATTCTTCTGGCATTATGGCTTCGTAGGGATATCCCTTTTGATGATGGCAGCACTGTTTTTGACCCTGCTTTCCATATATTTGAGGCTGGGCATAGGCAGGTCCCAGGCAAGGGCTGCAGAAAGGGGCATGGTACATATAGCTTTCAGCGTATACCTGGGATGGATAACCATTGCCGCCATTGCCAATGTCACGGCCTTCCTGGTGGACATTGGCTGGAACCGGTTCGGGCTCAGCGAGCAGTTCTGGGCAGTACTGGTGATAGCTGTGGGAATAGCAATAACATTAGGAGTTCTTTTTTCCAGGAACGATATATATTACGGCCTGGTAGTAGACTGGGCCATACTGGGAATACTTTTAAAAAGGCTGGCCGATACATCAACTGAAGCCGCGGCAGTAATAATAACCATTATTATAGGCCTGGCCCTAATAACCCCGGGGATAGTCATACAGCTTGCAAGGAAAAAATATTATATTAGGGAGATGATGCTGGATCATGGAAAGACTGGAATTCAGACCGGAAATAGCGCAGAGGAAACTATGGTATATAACCTGGGTCATAGTATTTGTACTGGGGACCGCGTCCTGGTTAGTGCCGCTCTTCTTTATTGATGGAGAGGGGTTCGTATTCATTGCTGCCATCCTGGCAATATGGCTGATAGTGATGATACTGGTACTTATCTGGATACCGGCTGCCTTCAGGGCTCTTGAATATGAGATCGATGAAGACGGAGTAAAGATGAGCGCGGGAGTGGTATGGAAAAAGTATGTGACCGTACCCTATTCAAAGATCACTAATGTGGATATTACCCGGGGACCCCTGCAGAGGTATTATAAGATAGGGACCATACATGTCCAGACTGCCGGCGCAGCCGGAAAGCAGGGAGAAAAAGCTGAACTGAAGCTTGCCGGTATAAGGGAGCTGGAAAAGATTAGATCTGTAATAATAGAGAATATAAGGGACCTGAACTACCCCGGTCCTTCCAGGACTAAAAAAACAGAAGAGCCCCCTGCACAGGAGGATATATTCCAGGATATGTTAAGGGAACTTAAAGACATAAAAGACCTGCTGGGAAAAGATAGACGAAAACATCAATTGTAAAAAACAGGACAGCTTCCTTTTTAATTATCTTTCTAATATATATTGCGGCAGGCGCGGCAGCATATCTGGTATATGACCTTACATCAGGTATGCACATCCTTATATCCACTTTGCTGGCAGATATCGCGGCTACTATAGTGGTGTGGCTTTGCGGGATATTCCTTAATAATTCCAGCAGCGTCTATGACCCCTACTGGAGCGCAGCCCCCATATTTATTCTTATATCCTGGATATTTGTACTGGATGTCCAGGTAACAGCCGCAGAAATATTATTTATTATAGCAATCCTTGTGTGGGGCTTCAGGCTCACCCTTAACTGGGCCGTGAGATGGAAGGGCATGGATATCAGGACTGGCGTTATACCATGTTTAAGAGACAATCGCCGGAGATGTGGTTCATCACCAATCTAATTGGCATAAACCTCATGCCCACTCTGATAATATTCATTGCCCTCACCCCTTTATATTTTGCCCTGGTGACTACCGGCCGGCCGGTGTATTTTGCCATACCCGGATTTATTGTATGTATTGCTGCAGTTACAATACAGGCTATCTCAGACAGGCATATGGACCTCTTTGAAAAAGACCCATCCAATGAAGGAAAGCATATAGACTGCGGACTGTGGAAGTATTCACGGCACCCCAATTACCTGGGAGAGATATCATTCTGGTGGGGGATCTGGCTGATGCAGGTCTGGTTAAACCCTTCTGCCTGGTGGACGGTAACGGGCCCGGTGCTTATGACTTTGCTGTTTTTATTTGTCAGCATACCACTGATGGAAAGGCATATACTTGAGACCAGGCCCGGCTACAGAAAGTACCAGAGGAAAGTACCTGTAATGAGATTATTCCCCCTGGAAAGTAATGATAATAAAGCAAGGAGACATGTTGAAAAGCACGATTATAAGGATAGGAGCTGCAGTAATAGCCATAGGGAGCGAAGTGGCGATAATCGACAGCATAGGCTGCGCCAATGCCGGTTTTACCGGGGCAAATGCATTTGAGTTTATAAAATTTATAGCCATATGCCTGGCAGGGGGCCTGCTGTGCTGGCTTGGCGGTGCGATCATCTCCCTTAATCATGCTATCAAATAAGATCCTGCAGTATTAACAGGCTGACCGGCAAAGATGCTTTAAAGCAGGCATATAGGCTGTCCCTGATGCAGCCATATTAAAAGGGCGATCTATTTTTGAGAGAGGACAAAAGCTGGCGAGACCTCCATCCTCTCTCACGGAGTTTTAGAGTATGGCATCTAAAACTGTCCGCTTCGGACATATATAAAAGAGGATGTAATTAAAAAGAAAAGGGCCGCTTTTCATCGGTTCCCATATTTTTACCAGTTTTTTTAATTATTACGGTCATCCCCTTTGCAAGTCTTTGAGGCACAGAGAAGAAGAAAAAGGCGGGAAATAAAAAAACAACCACCCCTTCCTCGAAGAGTGCCTATATAAATATCAAGATCTATAGCAGGTTTCCTGACTTCCGGGACTTTACCTTTTACCTTCCCAACAGAATTTCTGTCAGTGGTATATTAAAAGATACACACCCGGTTACAGTGGCGGGACCGCTCCGGATTCTAACCGGATTCCCTTTTAAGAACTATTCACTATAATCTTATGGTCTAATTTAAAAGAACTATTGCTAAAATTCTACTTCTATTTTTAGGATAATACAACAGGCAGGTTTACATCAAATAAGATTAATGTATAATTAATATTAGCTATAATAGCTAATATGGCTAAATTTATATGGAGGATTTTATGATAGTAAATGCAACAGATCTTAAGAACAACCTGGGGAGATACCTGCGTGAATGCCAGAAGCAGGATGTAATAATAACCAGTAATGGCAATAAGACGGCGAAGCTCAGTGCCTATTCGGAATATAATAATCCCAAAATAAATTACGTGGACCGTATCAGTGAATATATGGAAGCATTCAAAGATGGCCCTAAAAAAGTCTCTTATGAGGAGTTCCTGGGACTTACCGAAGGTAATGAAGAAAGATTGGAGTATATAGACGGGGAAGTATACCTTTTGGCGGCTCCTACTGTAAGGCACCAGAAAGTGCTGGGCGAACTCCATATCTATTTTTACAATTTCTTCAAGGGAAAAAAATGTATACCCATGCTGTCTCCGTTTGACGTTACCCTGAGGAGGTTTCCCGAGGATATAAATGTGGTGGAGCCCGATCTTTTAGTAGTTTGCGATATGGATAAAAATTTAAACGAAAAAGACCGGTATATGGGAGTGCCCGTGCTGGTACTGGAAATACTATCTGAGTCCACAAAAGTAAACGACCTTATTAAAAAGATGGATCTTTACATGTCATCCGGGGTCAATGAATACTGGATAGCCGATCCAGGCAATAAGGAGATAACTGTCTATCTGTTTGAAGATAAGGACATCAAAAGCAATAATACTTATAGGGCCAGTGAAAAGGTCAGGTCAAATATCTTTCCAGAACTTTGTTTTACAGTGGGGGATATATTTTAAGATCACTGGTAATTTTATGAATTAAAATCAGCAGCTTTTGGCGGATTCCCGCACTTGAAATTACCCTCTGGACAGGGCATCCTCAGGCAGTTTGGTCCTGCTTTCTCAAATATGACTGGCGCAACTTTCTTAACCTGTTTGAGCATGGTTATGGCCATCTCCCTTATCTCCCACTGGGCCCGGTTGCAGCACCGTACCGTGAAAAAATGCATGAGCTCCCTGCCGTTCATGGTGACCAGTATCTTGGACTCGGATGCATTTGGAAGTATATACCTGGCATCCTCA
>CAZDXU010000044.1:0-1697 GCA_964509585.1 uncultured Actinomycetota bacterium
ATGTCCAGATGGGCATGTGTGTCTATAAGGTACATCTATTTATCATCTATCCTGGGAAACAGTATCTTTCTTTCCCCTATTCTGGTCCCGCCTTCAAAGTTCCCCCAGGTCCCGTCCCGGTCGATCCTCATATCTTCCACACCAGCCGTGATACCAAGCTGGGTCATAAGCTCCTGGCAGGAAGACGGCATAAATGGTATGAGAAGGAGGGCGGAAAGCCTTATGGACTCTGCCGCTTCATAGAGCACTGCATCCAGCTTCTCTTCATCTTCCCGGCTGCCGCTCTTGGCCAAAGTCCAGGGCTGGCTGTCCTCTATATGCTTATTTGCCCTGTTGATAAACTCCCAGGTCTTTATAAGGTAGTCGGAGAATTTGAACTGCTCCATGTAGGCGGCGGCTTCCTTCTTTGTATCCTCCCAGGCCTTTTCAAAACCGGGGCTGGCAGACTTTCCGGGTATGACCCCGTCCCTGTATTTGGTTATCATGGCCAGGGTCCTGGAAGCAAGGTTTCCTATATCATTGGAAAGGTCGGCATTATACCTTTTTATAAAGGCAGGATCATTAAATGAACCGTCCTGGCCGAAGGATACTTCCCTGGTCAGGAAATACCTTATTCCGTCTGGCCCGTATTTCTCTGCCAGCTCATCCGGGTCCAGAGTTATCCCCTTTGACTTTGAAAGCTTCTCGCGGCCCATCAAAAGCCACCCGTGCACCACTATATGCCTGGGAAGGTCCACTCCCAGAGACATCAGTATTGCCGGCCAGATGACTGCGTGGAACTTGAGTATATCCTTGCCTATGTGATGCTGGTCGGCCGGCCAGTACTTTTTAAAAGCTTCATCATCATCCAGGGTATAGCCCATGGCCGATACATAGTTTATAAGGGCATCCACCCATACATAGCAGAAATGCCTGGAGTCAAAGGGTATGGGGACTCCCCACTCTACTGCCGTCCTGGACACGCTTATATCCTTAAGGCCCTGCTTCAGGAGGCCCAGCACTTCATTCTTCCTGGTCTCCGGTATAACGAAACCGGGATTCTCCTCAATATGCTTTATAAGCCTGTCCTGGTATTTGGAAAGCTTGAAGAAATAATTTTCTTCCTTTACATATTCCACATCCCTGCCGCATTCCGGGCATTTGCCGTCCGCCAGCTGCCCGTCTGTAAGGAAGGTCTCGCAGGGGACACAGTACTGGCCCTCATACTGGCTCTTGTAAAGGTCGCCGTTATCCTTAAGGCGGATAAGGATATTCTGTACCACTTTCTGGTGGTCTTTCCCGGTGGTCCTCACAAATCCGTCATTGCTTATATTATAGACACCCAGGAGCCTTTTCATGTCTTCCACCATCTTATCCACATATTCCAGAGGCTCCACGCCATGATCTACCGCGCTTTTGGCGATCTTCTGGCCATGCTCGTCTGAGCCGGTAAGGAAATATGTATCTTTTCCCATAAGCCGGTTATACCTGGCCACTGCATCAGCAATTATGAACTCATATATCTGTCCCAGGTGCAGTTTGGCATTCATATACGGTATGGCGGTGGTTATATAGAATTTTTCCGGTGTCATCTCATCCTTTTCTATTATTATTTATCCAGCCTGAATTTGGTTGAAATATTATACAATTTTTGCCTGTCTATGTCATACCGCGACTTTAATATCTTAAGGGTATTTTTCTTGCTCAGCCCCTCGCCC
>CAZDXU010000045.1:0-2270 GCA_964509585.1 uncultured Actinomycetota bacterium
TCGAGCCTCGGTCTGAATAAAAATTCCAGACTGCAAGCCTGAGACCAGTTTTTAGACAGGCTTCTAGCCAAAAACTCAAACAATATAACACAAAAAAAATAATAATAAAACTGGAAAATTTTGCACGTTTGCCTGGAAACAGGTACCCTATTTCCCAGAAGACAGGGAACTCCTGAACTGTTCCCTGCCCTTCTCTATGGAGTTCAGCAGTTTATGCAGCACCGCTTCCAGGTTTGCCAGCTTTTCATCGGCATAATCCTCCGCTTCCAGCCTTATTGTCCTGGCCCTGGCCTCTATGGCAGACATCATCTCTTCTGATTTCCTGGTGGCCCTTTTCATTATCTCTGTCTCGTCTACAAGTGCATCAGCCTTTTCCTGGGCATTTTTTATGATCTTTTCTGACTGCTTTTTAGCTTCCTCGATCATGTTTTCCCTTTCCCTGACGATCCACCTGGACTGCTTGAATTCCTCAGGCATCACATTCCTGAGTTCTTCTATAAGGTCGTATACCTCATCGCCATTGACTACTACATTGGCGGAAAACGGTATCCTTCTGCTTCCGTCCAGAAGTTCTTCTATGCGGTCTATTATCTCTAGTGCGTTCATCCCCTGCCTCTTTCCAAGTGTATTATTATCAATATTTCATTCAAATATGCCTGTTCTGAAGCTCTCTTCTACCTCTTTCTCTATTTCTGCCGGCACCAGGCCGGAAATGCAGCCCCCGAAACGCGCTACTTCCTTTACAGCGCTGGAACTCAGGTAGGCATACCTGGGATTTGTCATCATGAACATGGTCTCTATCCCGGGCTTGAGCTTCTTGTTTATCTGAGCCATCTGGAACTCATATTCAAAATCTGATATAGCCCTTAAACCTTTTACTATGACCTCGGCATCTATCCCGGCAACCAGATCGGCCAGAAGCCCCTCAAACGGTATTATCTGGATATTGCCCAGATCAGCCAGGGATCTTCTGACAAAGTCTATCCTTTTCTCCAGGCTGTAAAGCGGTTTTTTCCTGGTATTTTTGGAAATGGCCACATATACCTTCTTGAACACCCGGGAACACCTGATTATTATATCCCTGTGGCCTTCCGTAAGGGGATCATATGTCCCCGGACATACTGCTGTCTTTTCCATAAATTCTACTCCCGGACTTCTCCCGGTTTTAGATACAACACCTTCTTGTCACCAAAAAAAGATTCCTTTATTGGTTTCATGCTGCCGGTCTCGTATTCGACCTGCCTTTTAAAAAAGAACTCGTATACCATTATGGAATCCCTGCCGGCAATATCCCTGCCGGCAATAGCATCAAAGATATCCTTCATCATGCCTTCCCCGATCTTGTAGGGCGGGTCTAAAAAGATTATATCCCACTTCTGTCTATTGCAAAACCTTAAATATTCCAGCACATCGCTTTGGATTATTTCAAAAGCCCCCATACCCGGTTTCCCCGATACCAGGTTTTCAGTATTATACTTTATTAGCTCGATGGACTGCATATCCTTATCCACAAAACAAACCCTGCCCGCACCCCTGCTAAGGGCTTCCAGGCCCAGAGAACCGGTGCCTGAAAAAAGGTCCAGCACCCGGAAACCCTCCATGCCTGGACCCAGGACATTAAATATGCTTTCCCTGACCCTGTCAAGAGTAGGCCTTATGGAAAGACCGGAAGGTGTCTTCAGTTTCCGCCCCTTGAATTTTCCTGAGATTATCCTGATAGGTTATCTCCGTCTGCTTTTATTCTATTGAAAATATAAAGGGGTAAAGGGGCTGGCCGCCCTTATGGATCTCGATGTCGATCTCTGGGAAAAGCTGTGATAACTTCTCCCTTAGCTGCTTTACCGTATTGCTATTGATATCTTTACCCGTATAAAAGGTGATTACTTCTTCATGTCCCTCCAGCATATCCCGGATAAGGTCGATAGCAGCATCTATTATATTAGCCGCTACCACCCTGACATCACCATTGCACAGGCCTATATAGGCGCCTTTTTTTATCTTTCCCACATGAAGTTTTGCATCCCTTACAGCCTGGGTTATCTCACCGCTTTTTGACATGGCTATGGACTGTTCCATATTGGATATATTCTCCTCCATGCCTGCATCGGGATTGTATGAAAGGACTGCCGAAATGCCTTCGGTTATAGTACGGGTAGGTATGACTGTCACTGTTTTTTTCTTGAGAAGTTTCTTTGCCTGGCCGGCAGTAAGGATTATATTCTTATTATTGGGAAATATTATTATCTCGCCGGCATCGGTGCTGTTGACTG
>CAZDXU010000046.1:0-4470 GCA_964509585.1 uncultured Actinomycetota bacterium
AGCTCATGTACTACCACATAGTCTATTATGCCGGGAGGCGCCATAGCCAGCCTCCAGTTAAAATAGAGGTCTCCTTTGGAAGTACAGCTTCCCCATCTCCGCTTTTGCTCTTTTGCCTTTGCCGAGCGCGGACTCCTGCCAATTTTTTTGGCGTAGACCTCTACCCGGTCAACTACTATGCTGCCTGCCTTTTTACGGTACCATTTTTCCATGGCCTGCCTTAATCTTTCGATCTCATACTCACCGGTCTCGAGATAAAATATCCCGTCTTTAAAAAAGACTTTGGGTATTTTCCTTCCGTTTTTTACTATCTTAAGTGTATGATTTTTCCCCAGAAACAAAAAAAGCTCGCCATCTGCAAAATCTTTTTTATACTCATAGGGATCCAGGCGGCTTACTTCAGACATCTTTTTTAATATCCACCTGCCTTTGGACCTTACCCGCTCCCTGATCTTTTCCTCATCTGAATCTATTGGAGCATATACCAGGACAGTCCCCGGGGGCCTTATATGGATGGCCATTGTCCTTCTATTACGATACTCTATATCAAAGTCTATTATATTACCCTCATAGCCTACATATGACTTCATATCTTTCCCGCCGGAGCCATATAGACGGTAAATTCTTCTTTACCGTCCAGTCCCAGAAGTTTGTCCATGAGATCCTGGTTATACGCTGCTACTGCACATGTCCCTGCCCCTATTGCCTCACAGGCGATATACAGGTTCTGGCAGATATGCCCGGCATCAATAGCAATGACCTTATGGGATGCAATGCCATACCTCCATTCCATCCTGTAAGGAATGGCCGTCCAAACAAATACTGCTGGAGCCTGGCCTAAAAAGTACTGTCCCAGGGCTGCTTGACTTATTTCATGTCTGAAGGCATCAATATCTTCTACCCTTGATTCCTGCAAAAGCCCGTGTTCCAGGGGAAGATAGCGGTATATGCCCGGTCCTATATCCTCAACACCTGTTATCAGGATATAGGTCTCAATGGCATGGCGGTTTCCGGCTGAGGGCACATTCCTGAGTACTACGCCTCCCAGATTTTTCCTTACCCCGGCACTGGTCCAGAGGAGAAATGAAAGCTCATCAGATGAGAGTTTTGCCCGGCTGTATTTTCTCCTGCTTCTTCTTTTCCCTATGGCAGTTTTTACACTCATCCCGCCCATCCCCTGCCAATCATCCGGACCCGCAAGCTTTATGATCTTTGCACCTTCAGGATAGGGCTTTTCCAGGGGAGGCATGTCCACACCCGCATTCTGGTCTGTTGACGAAAAGTCCATTTCCAGCCTCAGGTCATCCTTCAGGAATTTCCTGTATTTTTCCATCTCGCACCCCATATAATCACCTGTATGCATTATCTTTTTATATCAAAATATTCTTTCCTGTGCGCCCAAAAAATTATATTGATACTCTACCAGAAATAGTGATGTATTTCATTTAATATTTGGATGAGTTTGTATGAACTGTCAGGAGTCTGGTAATATCGAAATCAGAAACCGGCTTTTACAGCCTTAGGCTCTTTTACGGCTTGATCATATATTCCATGTTCCAGCTTTGCAATCAGATGCTGAGCGCCTCCAGAAGTTCGCGGGCAGCCTCTTCCGGGCCCCTGGTCTCAAAACCCTTTATGCCCAGCCTGGTCCTCATCTGCCCTATGAATATATTATTATTAAAAAATACCTTAAAATACTTTTCTGCAAGGATCTCATGCAATTCACGGTGCTGCGGGGGTCCGAAGATATTAGCAAAATAGGAATGGGTCAGCCCGGTAGAAGTCGTGGTGCCTTTGCTCATAACGGTACCTTCCCTGAATACCCTGAGGGCGTCTTCAATGCCGGTTATCTGCTCGATTATAGGATGCTCTTCATCGATTGACTCGTAATTGTTGGCATAAAGGATATAGTCTATCCTGTGGCCCTTTATAATATTATTATACGAATTTACCGGGATCACTATCCTGGCGTTTACCTGGCTGGCACTCATGATAATGGCTCTGTCCATCTGTCCGAAGGCATATCCCGGCTGAAGGTCATCCAGTCTCAGGAATGCGCCTATCTCGGTACCGAAACCTAAAACAGATCCGTCCTGGCCTATCTCTATGGATCCCATATCATCTGCTATGATCTCAAGGTCCCTGATCTGGGCTTTACCGATTATACGAAGCGCTTCCAGTGTTTCAGATTTTCCGGCTCCCGTATCCCCGATAATAAGGATTGTGGAATCTTTGCCCTGTTTTAAGTTTAACTTTACAAGGGCCCCGTGAAATGGAAACTTGCCATCCCTCATCATCTTGATATTGTGAAGCGTGAGGACCATTTTTTTAAGATAGCCAAAATAGCCGAATTCTTCCCTGCCGGGAGCAGCGGCTACGAGCATGCCATTTTTTTCGTCTTCATAAAAAACGGTGGGGATATCTCCAAAAATATCCAGTTTATTTCCGGGGACGCCAAAGAAATAAACAGCATCTGGCATTCTATTCAGGTCCCCATCATCAGCCAGCTCAAAAAGATTGCACATCGAAAAGCCGAGTTCAAAAAATATATCCCGGAAATAGATAAGGACCAATAGTTTTCCCACCTTTGCCGGATAGCATACCCACTCGCCGCTCTCTGTATCAATAAGTTCAAGCGGATTTTTTTCCACCTTTAAAAACTGTCCTGTCCTTTTATTCATGGGCGGATTCAATACAAGGGGAGGATATAATAAGACCTGCCTTATAGTGGGGATGCCTTTGATCTTCTGGTATATCCCGGCCGGCATGGGGATATCCTTGACTGGAGTTATTGCTGCCAGCTCTGAGCCTGCCCTTACCTGCCTGTATACTCTTGGATGATGTCCTGTTATATTCTCCTGTATATTGCGGTAGGTATACCTCACAATATGGGTAAGCTCTTCAACAGTCTCATTAAAGGTCCGGTAAGGTCTTTTATCAAGTTCATCTAATTCAGAGCTGCATAATATGAACCTGTCAAAACTTCTCCAGTAATTATACAGGTATTCTACAAAGTCATTTAACAGGTCTTTGTCCATTGTATGTTTCTCTGGAACTTCGTTAATACTCCATATGTGGTCTATTGGTATTTTTACCAGTTTTTTAAATGTATCTATGAGGCTCTTTATATCATCCTGGGATATGCTTCTGCTGTCATCAAATATATTAAGAAGGGCTGAGTCTTTTCTGGAAAGCCTTTTAATGCACCTTTCCAATATTTCAAAAAAAAGATCACTTGATAAAAGCTCCTGGGAATCCTCGCAGATCCTGGCATTTATAGTAAGGGTTACCTTTTTGCCTGATATTTTATGAGAATATATTTCCATTTTTCCCCTCAATATAGATTTGTTTTAAAGTTATTGATATTACTATATTAATAATGATAATACAAAAGTTTTATGGTAATTTTCAATGCTAAAAATCTAAAAAGCTGGCGGAGAAGCGACCCTTTCGGATTGGACAATTTCAAGTTTTTCGTTCCGCTTTTAGCAGGACTCCTAGCTTTGCTCTTTTTGGCGGCAAATTCTATTTTTAAATTATCGCCACTTTATTCTTTACCTTTTGTCTATTAGTCGATCTTGTCTGGCAAATTAATTAAAGCCGATTTTTTTTAACGCTTCCGCAAATATTTTCCGTCTGTCATATTATAGTATCTTTATACTTAGCCTGCTCCTTTATCAGTGATGCTTAACAATAGAAGGTGACCCCTAATAATATGTATATTAATATACTGTAATAAGGGCCTTCTCCGCCCACTCCCGATATATATAATGCAGGAGAAGAAGTCTTGCAGGGATTTCCTGTTTCAGGCGCAGATATAATTTGCAGCAACCCGCTTAGATAGGATTCATGTGTTATGTTATAATATAAATTAAATCTTTTTAATACCATTTGGATTAATTAAAATGATCAGAGATACTAAGATCCTAAAAAAATTCGAAGACGGCCTTTTAAGAAAAGAACACCTTTCCTATGATAGGGTAATGAGCATATTTGAAGCATTATGGAATGAAGCAGCCAGCCTCGGGGTGCTTCCCTTAAAAGACCCTATGGAGGGTATTGAAGTAAAGATAAAACTGGCAAAAGTATTAAATTCATGTTCAAGAAAATCCTGAAAAAGATAGCATCTGTTTTAGATGAAAGCTCTTTACCATATATGGTGATAGGGGGTCAGGCTGTCCTTCTTTATGGCGAACCCCGGCTAACCAGGGATATGGAAGATGCCAGGTCCATTCTAATAAAGAATCCAGACTATAATAAAGATTATTCAATAAAATGGCTTCATAAGTTTGATGATGCTTTAAGGCAGGATAAATTCCTTGATGCCTTTCAAGAGCTAATTATAGAAATAAAAAAATAGTTTATTAAATTCCCGCTTAGCTATACTGAAGTCTGCTTATAAGATGTAATTAACTGGCGGAGAGAGTGGGATTCGAACCCACGGTACTGCTTTAGGGCAGTACACTCGAT
>CAZDXU010000047.1:0-2453 GCA_964509585.1 uncultured Actinomycetota bacterium
AAGGGATGTAAACACCATCTCCCCTATCTCTCCCGGTTTTTTCCTGCTGCCGGTCTCCGGATCTATTATCTCGATCAGGAAATGGTCCTCTGCCACATGAAGTCCCGCCTTCCGGCTGCATTCGCAGGATACGCCGGGCCCTATTATCTCTGACAGGCCGTAAATATCAATGGCATCTATGCTGAGCCTGGCCTCGATCTCTCTCCTTATCTCTTCCGTCCAGGGTTCGGCCCCCATTATGCCGGTCCTTAATGGAAGTCTTTCAAAATCGATCCCCATTTCCCGTCCTACCTCGGCAATATAAAGGGCATATGACGGGGTGCAGCAGATGACTGTTGATCCATAATCCTGCATTATCTTTATCTGCCTTTCGGTATTGCCGCCGGATACGGGCACTACCACTGCCCCCAGGAGCTCGCCTCCATAATGCAGTCCCAGGCCCCCAGTGAAAAGACCATAGCCATAACTGTTCTGCATTACATCCCCCGGTCTGGCCCCGGTGCTGTAAAGCTGCCTGGCTATGAGATTGGCCCACATGTCTATATCGTTTTTGGTATATCCCACCACGGTGGGATTGCCGGTGGTTCCGGATGAAGAATGTATCCTTACCACTTCTTCCATGGGACGGGCAAACAGCCCGAATGGATAATTGCGGCGGAGATCATCTTTGACAGTAAAAGGCAGCTTCTCCAGGTCCTGCAGGCTGTTGAACCTGTCCGGGTCTATTCCGGCATCATCAAGCTTCTTTGTATAAAATGCCACATTGGAGCGGGCATTTGAAATAGTCTGCCTGAGCCTTTCCAGCTGCAGCTGCTCCAGCTTTTCCCTGGAAGCCGTCTCGATGGCCGGTTCCCAATAATCATTGCTGTCCATAAGATGATCTCCCTTAAATACCAGATTATTTAGAAAAAAGCATGTCAACTGCATCATTTTTGTCAGGCTTGCTGAATGCAGTGACCAGTATTGTGACTATCAAGGAGAGCGGAAATGCTATAAGTATGGGGTCTACCGCGCTCCACGGGTATGGGAGAAGGCTTTCCTTTCCCGTAAGGATCACCACCAGCCTGAGCATGGCTGCATTGGAACTGTGGATAAAGAACATCCAGAACACGCTGGATACCAGTCCCACTATCATGCCTGAAAGGGCAGCGGCCCTGGTGGTCTTCTTCCAGTACAGGCCCAGTATATACATGGGCAGGAATACGGCTGCGCATACGCCGAAGAAAAGCGCTGTTCCCCTGGCGATTATGGAAGTCGGCAGATAGTAACCCAGTATAACGCTTACTATTATGCCGATGATGACTCCCAGCTTGGTGACCAGCAGTGACCTGCTGGAATTGCCCGCTTCATCGTTTTCAGACTGTTTTGTGCCTACACCTATCATATCCCGCGAGAATGCTGTTCCCAGCGCATGGAACTGGGAGCTTATGGTAGACATGGCTGCTGCCAGGAGTGTCAGCATAAAGACATATACGAACCAGGTCGGCATTGACATATTTATAAAGGTGGGGATGACCAGGTCGGTATTTCCCCCGGCCTCGGCTATGGCAATATTGCCGGTGGTGTTGAAGAAATATACATTAGATAAAGAACCTGCCACAAAAGCCACGCCGGTCATAAACAATATGAAGATACCGCCTACCAGTACGGCACGGTTCAGCTGCCTGTTGCTGTTGACTGTCATAAACCTTACTACCAGCTGGGGCTGCGCCAGTACGCCTATGCCTACACCCAGTACTATAGTAGATACCAGGCTCCACCATAGAGGTGATCCCAGTACAGGCATGGTAGTCCATCCCTGATGGCCTCCGGCTGCCAGGCTTTCAGGCACTTTGTCTGCAAGGCTGGTAAGGGCTTCGTGAGCTGGTATGATCCCGCCCAGGGCCTTGTAGGTAAAGGCGATGAGTATGATCATGCCTATAAACATTATGGTCCCCTGCATGGCGTCTGTATACATAACGCCTTTTAGTCCTCCGGCTATTACATAAGCCGCTATCACAATGGAGAAGATAGCCAGAGAAAGGACAAAATTGATATTGAGGGTACTTTCTATAAATCTTGCAGCGCCTATCAGGACTACGCCGGTATATAGGGGCATGAAAACGAATATGGTCACGCCGCCTATGATCTGTATTGCCCTGGAATTGTATCTTCTTCCCAAAAACTCAGGGAAAGTATGCGCTTCCAGTTTCTGGCCCATCTCCCTCGTCTTCTTGCCAAAGAAAATAAAGGCTATGGCAATACCGACAAAAATATTCAGGAAGGTCAGCCACAGCAGCCCCATTCCAAATACTCCTGCTGCTCCCCCGAATCCTACAATAGCTGATGTTGATATAAAAGTCGCTCCATAAGATAGCGCCATCACATATGGATGGATCTGCCTGCCTGCTATCATGAAGTCCCCAGAAGTCTTGGTGCCCCTGTAACCCAGGTAGCCAAGATACCCTATTACC
>CAZDXU010000048.1:0-2206 GCA_964509585.1 uncultured Actinomycetota bacterium
CTCTTTTTCCATCCTGGTAAGAATATAGTTGGTGGTGCCGTTTACTATGCCGGCTATCTTATAGATCCTGTCTGCGGCCAGGGTCGATTTGAGGGGCCCTATTATGGGTATGCCTCCCAGGACGCTTGCCTCAAACAGTATATCAACGTCATTTTCTTCAGCTGCCCGGTATAGCTCAGCTCCCCGGTTGGCCATCATGTCCTTATTGGCTGTGACTACATATTTCTTTGCCTCAAGTGCTGCCTTTACAAATCCAAAGGCCGGTTCTATGCCTCCAATAAGCTCTACGGCTATATCCACCTCCGGGTCTTTGTATACATCTTCTGCATGGGAAGATAAGGTTATCCCCTCCAGGTCAGACTCCGGAACTGACCTCAGCTTTGCCGGGTCCTTTTCGGCTATCCTTATTATTTCAAGCTCTTTTCCGGTCTTACGGGCTATATATTCTTTTTGTTCCCGGATAAGCTGGAATACTCCCCGGGCGATATATCCAAAACCCATCATGCCTATATTTATTTTTTTTATATTCCCATTTCTCATAATGATTCTCCCGGCATATTGATTATATATTGATCATCCTCCGTCCTACATCTTTTCCGGAGCAGAGATATTTAACAGCTTAAGTGCATTCTGCAGAACCGCCTGCACCAGCATGACCAGGTACAGCCTGGACCTGTCTACCGATGCCTGTCCTTCGCTTTCCAGTATTATACGGTGTTTGTTATAAAAATGGTGGAATTCGCCCGCCAGCCTGGTCAGGTATTGGGATATGATATGGGGGGCATCATTTACACAGCTTCCGTATACAGTATCTGGAAAAAGAAGCAGCGTCATCGCCAGCTGCTTTTCACTTTTCGAATCCAGCTTTATATCTTCAATGTCTATTTTATCCAGGGATAGTCCTGCCGCACAGGAATCCCCGGGGCAATCTTTTTCTATCTTTTTATATATGCTCTCTATCCTGGCATGTGCATACTGTATATAATATACGGGATTCTTATTGGACTGCTCCTTTGCCAGTTCTATATCAAAATCCAGGGGGGTGTCGCAGGATACGCTGGTAAAGAAATACCTTACCGCATCACTTCCCACTTCTCCTATAAGGTCGCGCAGGGTGTAGAGTTTGCCCTTCCTCCTGGACATCTTTACCGCTTTGCCGTCTTTGACTATGTTTACCAGCTGGCCGATTATTATATGAAGCCTGTCTTCTTCAAGTCCCAGGGCCTTTCCCACTGCCATAAGCCTTTCCACATATCCGTGATGGTCAGCGCCCAGTATATAGATCATTCGGTCAAATCCCCTGTCTGCCTTGCTCTCCAGGTACATTATATCGGAAGCAAAATAGGTAGGCTCTCCGCCGCTCCTTATGATCACCCGGTCTTTCTCATCGCCATATTTTGACGACCGAAACCACAGGGCACTCTCATCTTCATAGGCCAGGTCCCGGTCCTTAAGGTCCTTTATGGTCTTTTCAAAATTACTGCCCTCATAAAGGCTGCTTTCATAAAACCAGCTGTCAAAACCTGCTCCCATCATGGCCAGGGTCTCTTTTATATATCCCACCATTATGGTGATTACCGCCTTTTTAAAGGCATCGGGGTCACTGATGCCGCTGTCCCCGCCGGTAAAGCTTTCCCCATGGCTGTCTATGAGCTTTTCCACGGCTATGGAGACTACTTCCCGGGGATATCCGTCACCGGGATAATCTGCTTCAATGCCGTTTTTCTCAAGGTACAGGGCAGAAGCGCACCGTGCAAATACAGCCGCCTGGCTGCCGTAGTCATTTACATAATACTCCCTGGAGACATCATATCCGCTGGCAGCATATATATTTGCCAGGGAATCTCCCAGGGCGCCCCACCTGCCGTGCCCGATATGCAGGCCGCCGGTAGGATTGGAGCTCACATATTCCAGCTGCACCTTTATGCCTGTTCCGGTATTATTTCTTCCGTAGTCTTCTTTGTTTAAGGCTATCTCCCCAAGGGATAAGGCCAGAAAGCTTTTTTTCAGGTCCAGGTTTATAAAGCCGGGTCTTATTATATTGACATCCTCGATCTCCTCCCAGTTTATGATCTCTTCTTGCTTTATCATCTCAGCTATTTCCAGCGGATTTTTTTTCATGACCGGGGCCAGCACCATGGCAGCATTGGTGGAAAGATCCCCGAATTTTTTATTCCTGGGCTCCTCTACCGCTATTCCGGCAGGC
>CAZDXU010000049.1:0-11056 GCA_964509585.1 uncultured Actinomycetota bacterium
AAAAAAGAGGCACCTCATAAATGCCTCCTTTTTACAGATAAATACTAAGATGTAGTAACTCTTATTTCACTTTTTCCTTTACTTTTTTCCCGAATACGAACCTGGGTACAGTGCATGCGGCTATCTGGATCTTTTCCCCGGTAGCCGGATTTACTCCTGTCCTTGCTTTTCTCTCCGAAGTCTGGAAAGTGCCGAATCCGGTAAGAGCTACCCTGTCGCCTTTCACCAATGCATCACTTATCACATCCTGCATGGCGTCGATAACGCTGGCGATGTCCTTCTTTGATACATCGGTGGTTCCGGCAATAGCATCTAACAATTCTGATCGGTTCATTATAACTCCTCTCTTTTCTTATTAAATTATAATACTTTTATTAAATATTTATAATAAGTTCTTGACTGCAATTAAAGACCCCGCTTAAGATCCGCGATTTTCAAAAATCCCTGGCAAAACTATAAACAGATTATGTTATCCAGGCTCCGCATAAAATGAATTCTTGAGTTACTATTATACACATTTTTACCTTTTTTAGTTATACTTTCTTTAAAATAATTTTTTTTAAGGCTTATATTATCCATGAAAGAGAAGGTGGGACTATGCCCAGGACACTAAGATTTAAAAAGGAAGACCTCATCGACTACACGGTAAGGTTCATGGAAAAACTGGGAGTTCCAGCCGCTGATGCAGAGATCGTAGGAGATGTCCTTATAGAAGCAGACCTCAGGGGAGTATCCTCGCACGGACTCATAAGACTGTCGACCTATTATGGCAGCAGGCTGAAAAAAGGCTATATGGATCCCGCCACTCCCTCAAAGGTAATAAAAGAAACTGCTACCACCATTGCCTTTGACGGAGGTAACGGCCTGGGGCAGGTAAATGGGTACCGGGCCATGGAAGCCTGCATAGAAAAAGCCAAAAGCTCTAATATTGCCGTGGCTACAGTAAAGGGCTCCAACCACTACGGCATAGCAGCATATTATGCCATGATGGCGCTCAAGGAAGATATGATAGGTATTTCCATGACTAATTCCCAGCCCCTTACCACCCCTACATACGGCAGGACAGCTGTACTGGGCACAAATCCCATAGCGGTGGCTGCCCCCTCGTATGAAAGATTTCCCTATGTGCTGGATATGGCAACCTCTGTGGTACCCATAGGAAAGGTAAAGGTATTTGAAAAAAAGGGCCAGAAGATCCCCATGGGATGGGGGATAGATGATGACGGTAATGTCACCGATGACCCCAAAAAGGTGCAGAGCGGCGGTCCGGGCGCAGTCCTTCCCCTGGGCTCTACCGATGTCTTAAGATCATATAAGGGATACGGACTGGCGCTGATGGTGGATATTCTGTGCGGAGCGCTGTCGGGAGCGGCGGTCCTTACCGATGTGGGATTCCCCCATGAGCCAAAAAAATCCGATGTGGGACATTTTTTCATGGCCATAAACATAGACGCTTTCAGGCCGATCCTGGACTTTAAGAAGCAGATAGACTATATGGTAGGCCTGCTTAAGGACTCTCCCAGAGCTGTAGGCCAGGATGAGATATTTATTGCCGGGGAAAAAGAATACCTGGCAGCGGAAGAGAACCGTAAAACAGGCGTGCCACTCCTGGATAAGATAGTGGAGGAGCTTAAGGCAGACGGAGCTGATATCGGTGCTCCGTTTGAATATAAGGAGATAGTTTAGCGTCCGTCCTCTTATTTAAACCAGACAGTCCCCGCAGCATCGGGGGCTGTTTTTTAACCGGCATATATCTCAATTATCTCTTTTAAAAATCCCAGTGCTTCCTCCTCCGGCCTCTGGAAGGAGTTCCTTCCTATTATGGAGCCGAAGGCTCCTCCGTCCTTTATCTGCCGTATCTCTTCCAGGACTTCCTTTTTACCCCTGGCCGGGCCTCCCGAGAATATGACGATCCTTTTACCATTAAAAGCGCTCTGGATAACATGCCTTACCCTGTCTGCCAGTGTTTCAATAGGGATATTGTATTTCTCATAGGTCTTTTTGGCAGCTTCCAGTTCCATATGCGCCGAGGGAGGTTTGACTTTTATTATATGTGCTCCCAGCTGGGCTGCTATCTGTGCCGCATATGCCACGATATCAACCGCAGTCTCTCCCTCTTTGGAAAGATTGGAACCCCTGGGATATGACCAGACTACTACAGCCAGGCCCACCGCTTTTGCTTCCAGCGTCATCTCCCTTACCTCCTCATACATATTCTTGAAATTGCTGCTTCCCGGGTATATGGTAAAACCAATAGCAGCACATCCCAGGCGAAGGGCATCCTCTACCGATGCGGTCATTGCAGGTATAGGGTCAGGGTCCATGTCCATTGAATCATGATTATTAGCTTTAAGTATAAGAGGTATTTGCCCGGAATATTCCGGTGCCGCGATTTCCAGAGAGCCCAGTGGTGCCGCATGGGCATTAAGACCAGCCCTGACTGCCAGGGCGGCATGGTAAACAGGGTCGTACCCCGCCGGGTTTGGGGCAAAACTTCTTGCCGGCCCGTGTTCAAAACCCTGGTCAACAGGCAGTATTACCATCTTTCCGGTGCCTCCCAGCCTGCCGGCAGAAAGCATCTGGTAAAGGTTTTTGATCGTTCCCGGGTTCTCGCTTTTATACCAGGATAATATTTCTTTTATTCTTCCCTGCATATCTTCCCTCCATTCATGTTTGTTATTTATATTATAAGCTGTTTCCAGCGATTAGCAAAATTTGATTTATGTAATTAATCATTTACATAATTATATTCTTTTTGTATACTGTTTTTATCATCCGGCGGCAAAGGAGGCTCTTGTTTAAAAAATATATGAATATTTTTTTTATCTCCCTTATTGCTTTTTTCCTTATCCTCCCCGGACCGCTGTTATCCCTTGACAACAGAAAACCCTTTATTTATCCGGTGGAGGGAGAGCTGCTCACCGGTTTCAGGGATGAATATATCGCTGAGGATGGTTCCGCCCTCAGGCATACCGGCATAGACATACAGGGAGAACCGGGCAACAGGGTGGCGGCTTCGGCAAATGGTATTATATCCTATACAGGCATGTCATCTACCGGAGGCCTTACGGCTGTCATAAGACATAACCAGAAGATCAGGACCACATATCTCAACCTTGCCGGGATATACGTAAGCCGGGGGGATGCGGTCAGGCAGGGAGATATTATCGGCTTCCTGGGAGCATATGCTGATATATCCAGCCAGAAATGCCATCTGCATTTTGGAGTGATCTATATGAATTCATATCTTGACCCGGTACAGCTTCTGGAGATTGATTACTCATCTATCTCCCCCTATCTGAGGCTGGCATATATGGAGGATGATTTCAGGCTATACTGATATCATTTAAGGTTTGAGAAGTAATCCTGGATAGTCCTTATCTCCAGGTCTACCTTGTTGTCTATGTCTTTTTCTTCCACACCAAATTCGATTATATTCAGGGTGATCTTGATCTTTTCAAAAGTCTTTCGCAGTATACCCTGGATCCGCGGTTTCTTGCCTATATCCTGGATGCTGAACTGCAGGTAGTCTTCCCCGTCAGTGGTAGAGATAAACTTGATGTGGCCTATCTCCCGGCAGCCCCTTGATTTTAGGAAATCTATTATATTACTGGCGGTCTCACCTATCTTCTTTACAAAGGCTTCCTTTGTGACCGGACGGGAGAAGGTGATGGTGGCCCTTTTTGTAAGCGCAACTGTGCCGTTTGAGTCCATTGTCCTGCTTATTTAAATAGATTTATTATAAATGTATAATTATTTATGCCAGAGCACTAATTCTAGCACAATAGCAGCTGATGTCAAAAGCTTTCAGGTTTGCTGTCCTATTGTCTTTTTTGTATGATATTTATCTTTCTTTGAGTATATATTTATAGACGGCTTTCCCCAGTCCTGAATTATAGTTCTCTTCAGTTATTATATCCGCCTTTTCCAGTACCTCCGGATATGAATTTTTAACTGCCACTTTCAATCCCGCCATGGCGAACATGGAAAGGTCATTGGGGCTGTCGCCGAATACCGCTACCTCCCCCGGCCTGATGCCCAGCCGGTCTATGATCTTAAGTAGAGCATTTCCCTTTGTGGCTTCCTTGTTGAGGATATCAAAGAAATACTCTCCCGACCTTATAAACTGGAGCCATTGTGAGAACTTATGCCTCAGGACCCTGTCTAGGGGGTCACTGCTGGTTATGGGGATGTATATATCCACAGTATTTCCGGTAAAAGGCTCTTTGTCTATGCTGTCTACCTTTACGAATTCCTCTCCTATGCCATAAAGGTATTTCAGGTCCGGATGAAGTTCCTCGGTATAAAGATTGCCGTCATCAAGGGCTACTACCTGGGGATAGCCGCTTTCCCTTATAAACCGGGTCACTTCCCTGTAGGTATCCGGGTCTATCCTGGAAGAGCTTATGATCTTCATATCGGGACTGACGGTCACGCTTCCGTTCAATGTTATCTGGGGAAGCGTGAGGCCCAGTTTAATTACCAGGCTGGCTATGCTTGCCATGGTCTTTCCGGTGGCAAGGATGACCTCTATGCCCTTTTTCCTGCATTCCAGGAGAGCTTCCATATTAAGCGCCGGAATCCTGGAATCAGCATCCAGGAGAGTCCCGTCCACATCAGTGGCTACTAGCCTGTACAAAATAATATCCTTATCTTGATTTATGCGTAGCCACCCCAAAACAGTCTTCGGCCGCCTCCATCACCGCTTCTGAAAGGGTAGGGTGCGAATGTACAGTAGAAGACAGGTCATCTACCAGCATCTCGCCCTTCATGGCTACTGCCGCCTCATGCACCAGGTCGGATGCTCTGGGTCCCACCATCTGAGCTCCCAGTATCTCTCCCGTATTCTTGTCGGTGACTATATTAATAAAACCTTCTGTCTCGCCGGTAATATATGCCTTGCCGCTGTTGGCAAAGGGGAAGTTTCCCACGCATACTTCATATCCCTTTTCTTTGGCCTGGGCAGTGTTAAGTCCCACGGTTCCTATCTCGGGTGATGTAAACACAGCCCATGGTATGACCGAATAATCCATCTTTTTGTCCCTGCCGGCGATTATCTCTGCAGCTATCTTACCCTCTTCGCTGGCAACATGGGCAAGCTGGAGTCCTCCGATGACATCGCCTATGGCATATATATTATCTATATTTGTCTTAAGCCTTTCATCTACCTTTATATATCCCTTCTTATCGGTTGCTACCCCTATATCCTCCAGGCCGAGTCCTGAGGAGCTGGGGCTCCTGCCTACAGATACCAGGATTTTTTCCACTTTTAGCTTTTCTCCCCCGGAAAGGACAAGCTCAAAGGCATTATTTTTCTTATCTGACTTTTCCACTCTGGCGGAAGTATAGATATCGACATCTTTTTTCCTTAAAGATTTGTGTATCACTTTTGAGACTTCCTCATCCTCAGTGGCAAGTATCCCGGGAAGAAGCTCTACTATGGTGACTTTGGTGCCGAATGAGGCAAATATATTGGCAAACTCGCATCCTACCACGCCGCCCCCTACTACCAGGAGGGATTTTGGAAGCTTCTTTAGCGACAGGATCCCCTTATTGTCCATGATCCCTTCTTGTGAAAGGTCAAAGGGGGGGACATTGCTGGCAGAGGATCCGGTGGCGATGATTATATTGTCTGCCGATACTTCTATGTCTTTACCGTCTTCTGCCTTAACAGATATAGTGCCCGGGGATGTGATCTTTCCTTCTCCGGAGATAAGGTCTATCTTATTATTCTTGAAATGAAACAAAAGCCCCCTTCTCTGCATTTCGATTATATCGTCTTTCCTGGCCATGGCTTTGGAAAAATCAAGCTTTGGATCTCCTGCCTCTATACCGAATATGGCTGCCTTTTTTATTTCATCCATGGTATGCGCTACGTGGTAAAGGGCTTTGGTGGGTATACAGCCCCAGTTAAGGCAGACACCGCCCAGGTGGGATTTTTCCACTACCGCGGCCTTAAGACCCAGTTTTGCCGCCCTGATGGCTCCCACATAACCTCCGGGCCCTCCTCCCAGGATGGCAATATCATATTTTTTACCTGTCATCTTTTCACCTCTTTGCATTATTGCTTAAAAAAAACTGCCTGCCTGCCTTTAAACGGCTGGCAAAACATCATAAAAGATATTATTATACTAAAATCATCTCCAGATGGTACCTGTCATCTACAATTGATCAAATGATGGAAAATATTGACATAGATGCTGTTTCAGGCAGTATGGAAAACGGGAAGATTCCTGTAGTGGATGCCGGCACGGTCCGCTATGAACAGGCTTTCAATATTCAGACAGGACTTGCAGCCACCATATTTGAAAAGGATCTTAAGGGCATAATACTGCTTCTGGAACATCCCCCGGTCATCACTATTGGAAACAACCAGAGCAGGACAAACCTGCTTACTCCTGAAGACAGGCTTGGTCAGCTGGGAATAAAACTGGTAAGCACCAACCGCGGCGGAGATATAACCCTCCATGCGCCGGGACAGCTGGTCTGCTACCCGGTATTAAACCTGAAATATTTCGGCAGGGACCTTTCGCTTTTTGTCCAGAACCTGGAACAGGTGCTGCTTGATACCCTGAGATCCTATGGCATCAATGGAAGAAGGATAAAAAAACACAGGGGCATATTCATAGGGGAAAATAAAATAGCTTCCATAGGCCTGAGGGTCAGGAAATGGGTCAGTATCCACGGTTTTTCCCTTAATATCAATATAGACCTTTCCTATTTTAAGCATATCATAGCCTGCGGACTTGAAGATTTTCCCCAGGTATCCATGTCTTTGCTTCTCAATAAAAATATATCTGTAGATGATGTCAAAGAACAAATTATTGCAGACTTCGAATCTGTATTCGGTATCTCGACATTAAGGAAAGTGCTGCCCTGATCAGTTGTCAGGGCTTTCTTCCTTTTCAGCGCCGTTTTCCTTCCTTAATACTTCATATATCTCTTTTAGCACCTTTAGCGGTTCTCTTATAAGCCTTTTGGGGAAAAACGGCATCAGCGTGGCTACTGCCTTTTTCATATCTTCGTTCATGCGGTGGGGCTTGGTAAGGATACGGTTAATAAAATCCTCGGCAAATACAGTCCTGAGGTGCCTGCGGTCGATCTCGATCTTCCTGGAGCAGCTGTCGCAGCTCACGCTTTTCAGGTAACTGCCGATATAATGCACCGTATGGGATGACTCCTTATCGCAGTTTACACAGAATAATACTATTTTTGTCTTTTCATCTTTCATACAGACCGCCTGCCCGGTTTTAGAATTTTATGAAACTATATGACCAGCAGTGCCGGGTTCTGGATAAGCTCGACAATATTTTTAAGGAAAGCGGCTCCCTTTGCTCCGTCGATTATCCTGTGGTCGCAGGATACTGATATATCCATATATGACCTTATTTCTATCTTTTCGCCTGCTGCTGCCGGCTCCCGGTAGATCTCGCCAACTGCAAGTATGGCTGCCTGCGGGGGATTTATAATGGCGGAAAAATTCCTTATGCCGAACATTCCCAGATTAGTGACCGTAAACGTGCCGCTCTGGATCTCCTCCAGCCCCAGCCTGTTGTCCCTGGCCTTGCCGATAAGCTCTATCCTTTTCCTGGCAATATCAACTATGTCCATTTTGTCGCAGGCAAACAGGGTCGGGACTATAAGGCCGCCTTCTACTGCTATGGCCATGCCTACATTGACATCTTCATATACTATATATTCATTTCCCTGAAGCGATGAATTTACCTCTATATTCTCCCTCAATGCCAGGGCGGTTGCCTTCAGTATCATATCTGTATAGGTTATCTTGATATCATACTTTTTCTGCACGCCTTCCTTTAACTGTTCGCGGAACTGTATTAGGTTGGTAGCGTCTGCCTTTGCATTGAGCACTATATGGGGTATGGTAGACTTTGAAAGGCTCATACGGTCAGCAATTACTTTCCTCATCCCGGTAAGTTCTATCCTCGATTTTTCGTTAAGGGCTCCCGATGCTGCTGCTGGGGCCTTTTTGCTGTATGCTATTATATCTTCTTTTACTATTCTGCCTCCCGGCCCGCTTCCGGATATATTTGCAGTTTTCCAGTCTATACCCAGCTCTCCGGCTGTCTTCCTGGCAAGGGGCGATATCTTGATCCTCTTTTTTTCTTCTCCCCCTGAAGAAGAAATATATTTCTCAATATCCTCTTTTATTATCCTGCCCCTGGGTCCGGTACCGGTTACTTCTGCTATGTCTATATTTTTTTCAGCAGCCATCTTCCTGGCAAGAGGCGATATCTTGATCCTTTCACTGCTTTCGGCATGCTCTTCCGGTGCCGCTCCTGCTTTTGCAGCTGCCGGCTTTTGGGGAACAGGCGGTTTTTCTTCTGCCTTTTCCGCCGGGACAGCATCTCCGCCAGCGTCTGGCATTTTTTCGTCTTCGGACCCGATATATGCTACTACTTCGGTTACAGGTACTTCGTCGCCTTCTTTTTTAAGTATCTTCCTTAAAATACCTGAATTATATGATTCGACTTCCAGTGAGACCTTATCAGTCATGACTTCAAACAGGACGTCTCCAGTCTCTACTCTGTCACCTTCTTTTTTATGCCATTTCTCTATCTTTCCTGACTCCATAGTAAGACCCAGTTTAGGCATAATAACTTCATGCATCCCGTATCCCCCTTTATATCAAAAAATATCAATTTGTATTAAAGAGCCATTATAGCTTTTTAATGCTCTGCTTTTCAATAAATAAAAATTGCACCATATCCGCTTCTGACTATTATACCATACAGGAATCATCAAATATTAATAATATCCATGATCCCCTTTTTTATCCTTTCCACACTGGGTATCATCTCATTTTCCAGTACCGGGCTATATGGTACGGGACAATTCCTGCCGCCGATCCTTGAAACCGGGGCATCCAGAAGGTCAAAACCTTTTTCGCCTGCCTGCGCCGCTACCTCGCCCATAAATCCGCCAAATAAGCAGGCTTCCTCCACACACAGCAGTCTTCCTGTCTTTTCCAGGGAGCATAGTACCGTATCCATATCCAGGGGCTTAAGCGTCCTGAGGTCCACCACCTCGCATTCCTTGCCGGTCTCATGCCTTACCTCTGCTGCCGCCTCTATGCTTTTGGCGACCATAAATGATGTGGCTGCAATAGTCAGGTCATCTCCTTTTCTTTTTATATCTGCTTTTCCCAGCGGTATGCGGTAAAGCTCTTCAGGTACATCCTGTATATATCTTTTATTTTTATACAATAGTTTATGTTCTATGAAGATGACAGGATTATCATCCTCTATGGCAGATATAAGCAGGCCTTTGGCATCATATGGACAGGAAGGCATGACCACCTTAAGTCCTGGTATGTGGGCTGTCAGCGCTTCCAGGCTCTGTGAATGCTGGCCTGCCGCCCCCGTTCCCCCTCCTCCGGCAGTCCTTATGACCATGGGCACCTTTGCTTTTCCTCCAAACATATATCTTGCCTTGGCAGCCTGATTGGCTATCTGATCCATAGCGATAGTGATAAAGTCAGAAAACATTATTTCTGCCACCGGCCTCATGCCGGTCATGGCGCTTCCCGCTGCCGTGCCGATTATAGCTGCCTCGGATATGGGAGTGTTCCTTATCCTTTTCCTGCCGAATTCCTCCACCATACCTGCTGTAAGCCCGAAAGCCCCGCCGTATTCCGCTATATCCTCCCCCATAAGGAATATGTCCTGGTCCAGCCTCATCATCTGCTGCAGGCCCTCCCTTATAGCTTCAAGATAGGTGAGTTCCCTGCTGCTGCCCATACCGGTTGTCTTTTTCTTTTTGTTATCAGGCATATACATCCTCCTCAACGGAAGCCGGTTCCGGGAAGGGGCTCTTTTCAGCAAAATCTGAAGCCTTCCTTATATCTTCTGCAGCATCCTTTTCTACATCCTCTGCATCTTTTCTGGATATTATGTTTTCAGCAATAAGCCTGGCCTCATACCTCTTTATGGGGTCTTTTTCCATCCACTGCCTTACTTCATCTTTTGTCCTGTATACCTGGGCATCACTCTTGGAATGACCCCTCCACCTGTATGTCTCGGCTTCAATAAGCACCGGGCCTTTGCCTTCCCGGCAGTATTCCCGGTAATGGGAGACGACATTGAATACCTCAGTGACATCATTTCCGTCTATGGTCAGCCCGTCTATGCCATAGGAAAGCTTCCTGTCTGATATTTTACTGATATTGAATGATTCCTTCACCGGAGTGGACATCCCGTATACATTATTCTCACAGAAATATATGACCGGCAGTTTCCAGATGGAAGCCATGTTCACGGATCCGTGGAAAATTCCCTGATTGGTGGCTCCATCGCCAAAAAAACAGAGTACAGTCTTTCCATTGCCCTTCATCAGGCTGGTCAGTCCCGCGCCGGTAGCTATGCCTATGCTGCCTCCGACTATCCCGTTAGCTCCCAGGTTGCCTGCCTCTACATCAGCTATATGCATGGAGCCGCCTCTGCCCCGGCAGTATCCGGTACTCTTTCCCAGAAGTTCCGCCATCATACGGTCAAGATCGGCGCCCTTGGCAATACAGTGTCCATGTCCCCTGTGGGTAGAAGTTATATAATCATCATCCTCCAGCGCATATACCGAACCCGCCGCACAGGCTTCCTCTCCTATATATAGATGACAGGTGCCATGTATCATCCCTCTTATGATAAACTGCTCCGCCTGCAGTTCAAATGCCCTTATCTGGTGCATTTTTTTTAGCATGTCTATCTTTACATCATCATCCAGGCAAGCAAAGCTGTCCTTTATCTGATGACTGTCGATTTCCAGTGTATTATTTTTATCTGCCATCCTCATCCGCCTTTATTATATCCTTTGCCGTATCATTATCTGTAAATAATATATTTATTATCCGGCCCCTCAATGCGCCAAGGATCACTTCAAGTTTCCTTTTCCCGAAAGCCACCCCTATGACATTCTTTATATCTCTCAGCCTGTCCAGAGGCACCCTTACTATCCTTTCATCAAGCCTGTTGGGCACATGCCGGCCCTGGCTGTCTATAAATATAAGGTTGGCATCGCCTGCCACTCCCAGGTCCCTGAG
>CAZDXU010000050.1:0-3047 GCA_964509585.1 uncultured Actinomycetota bacterium
ATTACTGAGGAGCCGTATGAGGGAAATCCTCACGTACGGTTCTGAGAGGGACATTAATAATTTAACAGAAAGGATTTAAAAGATGTCTACTCAACAAAATAATTGAATCGCCTGATGACCCCGGGTATATAGAAGTATAGCGGCAGATTTTTTATGCTCATGGAAAAGAACCTATTCGTTAACAATTTTCTTTTAATAATAATATATAATGAGATCGAAGCCGACATTTGTTACCAACAAGATATAGTAAATATTAAAGGTATACCAGAGTATAATGACAATAAGCGGTGATGAGTATGATTTTTCATATCATAGGCAGAAAAGGATGATATTTAAAAAAATGGCAGGATCATCCGGTCTTATCTCTTACTGATATTTATTAGGAATAATGAAATTTAACAGACTTATAATAATAAAGATTTTTTTCATAATCCTATTATCTATAATCATACCAAACCTGCTCTCTCCCCCCATGCTTGCAGCAGAGCCTCTCGATGATGAGCTAAACAGGATAAAATCAGAAAAGGCTGAGACCCAGAAAAGGCTAGAGGATATTAAAAAAGAAGAATCGGCATACATAGAAGAGGTAAATGTCATAGAAGATGACCTGCTTTCAGCCCTGGATGAACTTGATAACTTGAATGCGGCAATATCAGATAAAAAGAGCAATATAGATATAATAACAGTTGACCTTATCTCAAGGGAAGAAGCAGTAAGGGAAATTGAGGGAAAGCTAAACCAGAAGTTAGATGTCTTTAACAGAAGGCTTATCGATATTTACAAAAATGGTGATATAAATATTCTGGAAGTCCTATTAAGACCCGGAGACTTTATTGAACTTGTATCAAGGCTCAAGATGATGGATCTGGTTGCCAGGCAGGATGCCCAGGCCATCTCTGAGATAAAGGAGGACAGGCAGCTATTAATTGATGCAAAAAAGCAAGTTATTGATGCAAGGGATAAAGCACAAAGGGAAATGGATGAATTTGAGCGACTGCTTGAAAGCGCTGAAAATAAGACAAGAGAGATGGAAGAAATATACGGCAAGAAGAAGGAACTGCTTTCTGTTACAATGGAAAACAAGGAAGCGCTTTTACTTTTAGAAAACCAGCTCCATATAAAGGAACTTGAGATAACCAAATCACTTGAGAGCTACAATTATGGCAGTGCTCCCGCAGGAAAGCTTCTCTGGCCGGTTGCTGGGAAATTTTCAAGTGGATTTGGATACAGGACATCTCTCTCAGGATCAAAAAGATTTCACTCCGGGGTAGACCTTTATGCGCCCTCCGGCACCCCAATATATTCCTGTGAGAGCGGCCAGGTAATAAAGGCTGAATACCATGGCGGTTATGGTTATTCCATACTTATATATCATGGAGGGGGCTTTGCTACTTTTTATGCTCATCTTTCCGGTTTTGCCGTAAGTGTGGGCCAGAACGTCTCCAGGGGACAGATAATAGGTTATGTCGGGACTACAGGTTACACAACAGGTCCGCATCTTCATCTGGAAGTAAGGGTAAACGGTGCAGCACAGGACCCGATGAATTATTTGTGAAAATTTATCGATTATAATCAGGATGATACTTCTATCCTGCCCACAGCCCACATTATCATTAGGGCCACAAAAGCGGGGAAGAATGCTACAAAACTTAGTATCAGTATCAGGACCCATAACGGGGTGTTTATTGATATCCAGTACTTTTTATCCCTCGATCCCATATTTCATCCTTTTTAGTTAATATCAGTATAAATTATTATATAGCAAAAGGAACATCCAATAAATATATTTAAACAAACCCGGGCAAAACAGCACGATGCTCCGTTTATATTAAAAGCGGTCAGTCACCTGCATCTTAAAGTATTGTCTTATCATCTGTTGTGTCTGCCTTCCTGGTCAATAGCGAGACTATTACCAGGGTCAGGAAGCTTAACGGTACTGAAATAATGGCCGGATTGTTTATCTGCACAGGCGCATGCAGGTGACTCAGGTGATAGACCTCGTTAAATGTCTTCTGGGACAAAAGTATAAGTGTCACCGAGGATAAAAGCCCTACCAGCACTGAGGCAATGACCCCTTTGGCCGTGGTCCTCTTCCAGAAGAGTATCATAAGTATGGCAGGCAGGTTGGCAGAGGCGGCAATGGCAAATGCCCATCCCACCAGATATGATACATTCATTCCTTTAAATATCACTCCCAGTACCATGGCAATGCAGCCCACTGCTACGGCGGCTATTTTTCCCGAAAAAACCTTTTTCCTGTCTGTCATCTTTATCTTCAGATACCTGTCCATAAGGTCATGGGCCACTGCTCCAGAGGAAGCTACTATGAGGCCGCTGACCGTCCCCAGTACTGTGGCGAATGCTATGGCAGATATTATAGCAAACAGACCTATGCCGAATGACCTTGCCAGAAGCGGTGCCGACATATTATTGTTGGTAATATCCACCACGCCTCCGGTCATAGCTCCCAGGCCGATAAAAAGGGTAAGTATATAGAAAAACCCGATCACGGCTATGGCAACTATGGTAGACTTACGGGCGCATGCAGGTGTAGGGACAGTATAGTACCTTATAAGTATATGGGGAAGTGCTGCTGTTCCAAAGAAAAGGGCCAGCATAAGCGAGGCAAAGTCGATCTTGTCTGTGGCTGTTGCTCCTCGGTCAGAATCTACCTTGAATACCAATCCAGGACTCAGGACTTCCCTTCCCGGTGTGGGATACTGGTAGTATACGGTTATGCTGTCACCGGCATCATCTATTACCTCTTTTTCCCATCTTACAACCGTGCTTTCCTTTATGGTGGAAAAGAAGCTGAATATTCCCACAGGACCAGTCTCAACATCTTCCTTGCCCTCGATCCGGCTCATATGGCCCACCTGGTAGAAAAGCTCTTCATCTGCAGTACCGCCGTTATAAAGGGTCTGCCCTTCAGCTGTCCTGGTCACTGTAAGAGTTTCTTCCAGGACCTCCTTCTCTTCATTATATTTCCATATGGATTCAAAACCTGAATTATCCTGGAGTTTTGCCAGTATAAGGCCCGGTTCCGG
>CAZDXU010000051.1:0-1813 GCA_964509585.1 uncultured Actinomycetota bacterium
TTCTTCAAAATATGCCCGGTTGTAGAGGCCTGTCAGGCTGTCATGGAATGAGATAATCCTTAACTGCTTTTCAATATTCTTAAGATCGGTAATATTCCTTATGGATTCGATAGCGCCTATCATCCGGTCATTGCTGTCCAGGAGTGGCGAAGCGGCCAGCCATAAATGCATTACCCTGTCGTCTTTTTCCACTTCAAGCTCGGCAACCAGGTTGCGGCCCTTCTTCTCCACCATATTATACTGGCTTTCAATTCCCTCCGGACCTCCTATTATATAATCAGCAAGCATGGGTTTTCTCTCGCCGTAAAAAGGCAGGGAACGTTCATAGTTATCTTTTCCCAGGACCTTATCTTTTTTTATGCCGGTAAAATCTTCCATGGCCCGGTTCCAGGCTATGACCTTTCCGTACCGGTCTATGGCAAATGTCGCATCCGGCAGGAAGTCTATTATATTAAGTAAAAGGTTCTGGGACTCCTTGAGTTTCTGTTCTGCCACCCTGGCATCAGTTATGTCCCTGAGTATTAGGATCATGCCTATATCATTATCCCTGTTGTCCAGAAGCCGGGTAGTCCTCAGTTCCAAAAACAGTCCCTTTCCCTCTATTTCCAGCTGTTTTAATTCACTTCTGCCTTTATTGCTCCTATGGATCAATCCCACTATCTCACTATATCCGGCAAGCACAGTGCCCATAGGTTTGCCTATGTCTTCATTGCTTATGGAAAGAAGCCGGCAGGCTGCCCGGTTGATGTCTGCTATCCTGTTGTCCCTGTTTAATACCAGGACACCGTCATAAAGGTCTTCCGTTACTGCCTCCCTGGCCACAGGTGTTATGTCAAAAAGGCGGTACCTGAATATGGCCAGGGTCAAAAAAAGTCCGGTAAGAGAAAAGCATAAAGGTGTTATGTCCATGCCCTCAAGACCGGATTGCCGGAAAGAATATATGATATTACCCAAAAAGGGCGCAAGGGAAGCTATTATAAGGACCCTGCTCTGCAGGGAATAGAACTTCTTGTATCTTATAAGGGAAGAAAGAAGCATAGCTATCCCCGCAGCCAGGAATATATAGCTGTAGGCAATATTTGCCCAGTACCATAATCCATGCTCGTAGAATGCAAAGACACCTGCGAACCTGTTTTGCCTGAGATATATGTCAGGCCATACCAGCCTGTGAAGTTCATTAGTGGCTGCCATTATGAATGTAGCTGCCGGGATCACAAACAAAAATATCCTGGTCTTTGCGGTTATCCAGCTGTCTGTATTGATGTATCTTGAGATAAAGAATAGGAACAATACCGGGGCAGTCACCACCCCGGCATAACTTATTTTCGTAAAGATTATCTTAATGCCAAGATCAATAAAAACCGCCTCCAACAGAGAAGAAGCGCACCAGACCGTGATGGCCAGCATGAGGAAAAACAGTTCTTTCCGGGTGGGGTCTTTTCTCCTGGGCCATATATATATGGTGAGCACAAGGGAGATAAAAAAGGCCAGAATAAGCAAGCCTGCAAAAAGATTAAGCTGCAATTACTGCTTCCCCCCTTCTTTAATAATAGATTCCGCCTGATGACGGTCTATTATAATAATTTTTTACTGCCGGCTCAAGTATTAAAGGATAAAACCGAAACAAGATATGGAAAAACCGTTTAAGACGGTTATGGCTGAAGGCGTCCTGCCTGCTTAAAATATGGAGTTACCTGACCTGTATTTATATAATAAAAGCTTATTGTTTCTTGATCTGCACCAGGCATGAATTGGATGCAAAAGCGCCTGACGGGGACATCCTGTCCAGGGTCAGTACATTGGCATTGCCCCC
>CAZDXU010000052.1:0-19292 GCA_964509585.1 uncultured Actinomycetota bacterium
TTTTAAAAATAATCTATAACTATATAAAAAATATGCATTTTTAACAATAATATCATTTTTTTTCTTTATCTTATTGACATAAAAAATCATCTTTGATAAGGTTATGCCCAGCCTTAAGCAGGAGGCAACTTTCAGTGAAAGTCGGGATTGTTTTTGAAAAGAAGCATATGCTGGCTAACAATCTGAAAAGTCCCTGAGAAAAGTTTTTGGCAGAGTCCCGAGATTTTTAGTAGCCTACAGCGGAAGCCACGGTGAAGGATAACTCGGGATTTTTTTATTTGTCTTGATAGATGCCCCGGCATTAACCGCCCCGCAGAATTTTTTGCATCCCGGCTGTACTGGTCACAGGAAGCTGGCAATAATAATCCTTACATATATATGCAGTGGTCCTTCCCTTTACAGGTTTAAGGTTTTTTAAAAATTCGGGGGCATCCTGCCGGTCTTCACGGACAATCACTACTTTGTTGGGGATGAAATCTTTTTCCAGGGTTTCTAGCATCTCCGCTATAGTATTTTTATCGCTGCCCTCTACCAGTATTATTTCATATGAATCACCCGCCATAAAGTCTATCCCTATCAGGAATTGGCCGTGGGCGGTAGGATTCTGAGTGACCGTACCTGAAAATGCGCGTATAAGGGCCCCTGCCCTTTCTTCCAGTGCCCTGTCCATGGTTATCCTGCCCATTCTTAACAGGTTGAGCAGGGCAATAGAATTTCCGGATGGTATTGCTCCGTCATAACTTTCCTTTTTCCGCATGATAAGGTCTTTATTGCCGGAAGAGGTAAAATAATATCCGCCGGTTTTTTCATCCCAGAAATGCCTGTCCAATATCTTATTAAATCCAAGTGCTTTCCTTATATGCTCATAGTCAAAAGTAGACTGGTACAGCTCTATCAATGCCATGATCATAAAAGCATAGTCATCAAGGTGTGCATCTATGGAAGACACCTCCCGGTTACGGCTGTGATATAGCCTTCCGTCCGGTGCTGTCATATGGTTCAGGAGGAAATCGACTGTTTCCTCTGCCTTGTCCAGATATGCCTTCTCCCCCAGCACCCTGCCTCCCCTGGCAAAAGCAGCAGCCATAAATGCATTCCAGTCGGTAAGTATCTTTTCATCACGGAAAGGTCTTATCCTGTTTTTCCTTATGCCGTAAAGCCTGGCAGTTATCTTTTTCATCCTTTCCTTGAGGCTGACAATATCCATATCGTAGTTTTTTGAAATCGATTTGAGAGAATCTTTCATATAGGGTATATTTTCCCCCGTCGGCATTCCGCTGATCTCATCCCTGTAATTGCCCCCGCTGCTGATATTGAATGCATTGATAAAAAAAGAAGCGTCTTCCCTGTCAAGGATTCCCTCGATCTCTTTTTTTGTCCATAAGTAAAACCTGCCTTCGCTCCCCTCGCTGTCTGCATCCTCTGCAGTATAGAAGCCTCCATCTTTGGAAGACAGGTCCCTGTTTACATACTCAAAAATATTTTCTGCAGTCTCCCGGTAATATTGGCTCCGGGTAGCCTGGTAGGCGTCAAGATATGTCAAAGCTATGGCTGCCTGGTCATAAAGCATTTTTTCAAAGTGAGGCACTATCCATTCGCGGTCAGTGGAATATCTGTGAAAACCATACCCGATATGGTCCCAAATACCGCCGTATCCCATATGGTCAAGTGTATTTGAAGTCATCTCCAGCGCTTTTTTATTTCCTGTTTTCTTCCAGTAATGAAGCAGGAAAGAAAGATTATGGGTGCCGGGAAACTTGGGCGCATTGCCAAATCCCCCGTACTGCCTGTCATATGCATCTGTATAGCCGGCAAATGCCTTATCTATCAGGCCGTAACCGGGAATGTCTCCCCGGGTGTCCTTATTCACAGAAGAAAGTCTTTCTATGATAGCGGCTGCGGATCTGGCGATCTCGGCTTTTTTATTTTTCCATAGTTCATCTATCTTTGGCAGAAGAGTTAACAGGCCTGTCTGTCCAAAACGGTCTTCCCGTGGGATATAAGTGGCAGCAAAAAAAGGCTCCTTGCCGGGGGTCATAAATACAGACAGCGGCCATCCTCCCCTTCCCGTCATGAGCTGGGCAATATCCATATATAGCTTATCAATATCCGGTCTTTCTTCCCGGTCTACCTTGATGCAGATAAAGGATCTATTTAAGAGTACGGCTACTCCCTGGTCCTGGAAGGATTCCTTTTCCATTACATGACACCAGTGACAGGTCGAGTACCCGATAGATAAAAACACGGGGCGGTCTTTCTCCCGGGCAAGCCTAAAAGCTTCATCGCCCCAGGGCATCCAGTCTACGGGATTTTCGCTGTGCTGGAGGAGATAGGGACTTGTCTCATTTTTTAAACGGTTCATAACTTGCCTTTCGCTAATCTCTGGTCTGTAAGCACAAAAGTATTTTTTGCCTCCAGGGCAATCCGGGCAGGACATCCAGCGACCGTTTGATCCTGGTCCAAAAAATTCCGGAATGCCTTTCTTTTTTCTGAACCATAGAAAAGCAGGACTACCGTATCCGAGGCAGCCACAAGTCTTCTGGAGCTGGACATCCTCTTGGTAGGAGGCTTTGGAGAATCAAGGGTCCTGATAAAATATTTAGAATCATCATATACGGTACCGTGACCGGGGAAAAGCCCGGCAATATGGCCGTCCCCGCCTGAACTTAGAAGGATGATATCAAAATGCCTGCCCATCCTGACCAGTTCCTTTTTGTATGCACCCAGTCCCGAATCAGGAGCCCCGGGATTGTATTTGAATGCATGGATATTGGTCTTATTTATCTTCCTGCCTGTCAGTAAAGGATCCAGGAGTCTTTCCTTTATGATCCTGAAATTGCTGTTTTCATCATCAACAGGCACCAGCCTCTCATCTGCCACATAAAAATGGATCCTGCTCCAGTCAAAGTCATCCTGCCTGGCAAGGACATCAAATATGCCGGTTACGCTTCTCCCCCCGGGAAGTGCCCACAGGATATATTCTTTCTGTCTTAAAAGCTCCTCTGACTTTTCACATAGCAGGCTGGCGCCTATCCGGTCAAGGTATTCCAGATCAGGCCTATAGATGATCTCCATAAGACCTAAAATACTATTCCCTGAATAATTCTTCGTATTCCGGCACTACATCACCAGTAAAACTATCCATTCCCTCAGCAGTCTTTTTGTGTATAAGCAGTTTTTCCAGGACACTGAGCGGAAGGGTGGCGATGTCGGCTCCAGCCAGGGCCGCTTCCCTTGCCTGCCGGGGGTTCCTGATGCTGGCTGCCAGGATCTTTGTGTCGGTTATATTATAATTATCAAAAATCTCCCTTATCTGGGCCACCAGGTCTACGCCTGAGATTATGCCGTCATCTTCAAGTATGTCTCCATCTTTTTCCAGTCCGTTGAAGGGAAAATAATCAGGCTTATCAAATTCAATAGAGTTTGATGCCCTGATATGATCGTCTATCCTGCCCACAAAAGGTGAAACGAAGGAAGCACCGGCCTTTGCTGCCAGCAGGGCCTGTTCAGGTGTGAATATAAGGGTGCAGTTTATGGGTATTTTTTCACCAGAAAGGGATTTTATAGCCTTTATTCCGTCAAAATCGTTGCCGTCCTTATTATTAGTGGAAGGATTTACAGGTATTTTTATATAGACATTTTTGGCAACCGGGTTAAACATCTTAAAAAGCCTTATTCCTTGTTCCACCATTTCATCATATGTGGTACCGATGACTTCCAGGCTCACAGGCAATCCTTCTGCCGCTTTCAGGATATCCCTTATATATTCACCGATATTTACATCACCGCCACCGGCCTTTATGTCTTCAACTGCTGTTTTTATAAGTGAGGGGTTTGTAGTAACTCCGTCCAAAAGACCGAAATCTTTTGCTTTCCTTATCTCCTGGATCATGCTTGAGTCTATGAAAATCTTGATCTTTATCACCTATCCTTTATTTTTTATAATATTCTTTACCTTTTTAATTATATACTTTTTGGATATTTCTTCATATTCCAATAATTCCTCCGGTTTTCCGCTTCTGGGTATCTTATCAACTGCCATGCGGTAAACAGGACACCCCAGGCCTTCTATGCCGGAAACTGCCTCGCCCATGCCTCCGGACCCGTAGTGGTCTTCTACAGTTATCAGGGCATCTACATCGAATGAGACCTGTTTTAGCAGCCCCGAGTCTATGGGTTTTATGCAGAATATATCCACTACCTTTATTGATATTCCCGCATCCAGAAGCTCCTCATAAGCCTTCAAAGCCTCATGAAGCGTGATGCCGCCGGCAATTACTGCCAAACTGTCCCGGCTGCTCTCCCTGATAACCCGGCTGGCGCCTACATCAAGACCATCCATATTTTCATATATAACCGGTGTATCCATCCTGGTGGTCCTTATGTATACATTGCCTTTATGGGCAGCAGCCAGTCTTACTGCTGCTTCAGTTGATACTGCATCCGATGGATAGAATACCACGCAATCCAATAGGGACCTGAACATGGAAATATCTTCAAGACCCATCTGGGACGAGCCGTCAGGACCTATGGATACGCCGGCATGCGAACCGCAGAATTTTATATTTGTCCCGGAATACTGGCTCATCCTTATCTGGTCAAAAGCCCTGGTAAGGAAAGCGGCAAAAGTGGATACAAAAGGTATCTTTCCCCTGAGTGACATTCCCAGGGCCGCACCTACCATATTCTGTTCTGCTACATACATCTCAAAAAAACGTTCACCATGATCCTCTTTGACAGAATCCGAATAGGTGGAATTGCTCACTTCCGCATCCAGGACTACTATGCCGGGATGGGAATCTGCCAGCCTGGCCAGGGAATCGCCATAGGCTCTTCTGGTAGATACATTATCTCCGGGAGAATAGGCTGCAGAAGTATCCATGGCTGCCGGCTTGTCCGCCCTGGCTTTCTTTTCGGCCGGCGGCTCAAGCTTATATTCAAGGTTTTTTTCGATAGCGCCTAATTCTTTTACAGCCTGCTCATACTGTTTGCGGTCAAGGGCTTTTCCATGCCATCCATCCCTGTCTTCCATGATGCTTACGCCTTTGCCCTTTTTTGTAGAAGCTATGATCATGGCAGGCTTATCCCGTTTTTCCATGACCTGGCTATATGCTGCTTCTACCTCATCCAGGTCATGTCCGTCAGAGACAGCGGCAGTCTCCCAGCCAAAAGCCGATATTCTATCTACATAAGCCGAGATATCAGTTCCGTACATGGTCTGACCCCTTTGGCCCAGCCGGTTGACATCGATTATTCCCACCAGGTTGTCCAGCCTGTAGTGCGCGGCAAGCTGTATTGCTTCCCACTGTGAACCTTCTGCCATCTCGCTGTCTCCCAGCAGGACAAAAGTATTATAGGAGAGATCGTCGAGGTTTTTGGCTGCCAGGGCCATGCCCAGCCCTATTGACAGACCCTGTCCCAGGGAGCCTGTGGCAGCTTCAGTATATTTGAATCTGGGGGTGGGATGACCTTCCAGGACGCTATCAAAATCTCTCAGTCCCCTGAGGTCCTCACTGTCTAATGCCCCTGCCGCAGTCCAGAGCGCATACAGCAAAGGTGATGCATGACCCTTTGAGAATATAAGGCGGTCATTATTGTCATAGCCGGGATCATCCACCCGGAACCTGAAGAAGCCCTTAAAAAACAGGACCGCCATAAGTTCCACAGCAGAAAGCGATGATGAGGGGTGGCCCGAACCTGCTTCAGTAGTTGATTCCAGGATATAATACCTTATGAGCCTGCAGATATTTCTCAGGTCTTCTGTCTTTTTCATGGTTCCTGCCTTTCTATTATTTTTTTCATTGGGGACCATCGCTGCCTTTATCGTAGAGGCGGAGCCTGCTCTGATCCCAGTTCTCGATTATGGGGGTGATGTAGTCCCATGCCTTTCTGATTTCATCCGTGCTGGTAAAAAGGGTCTGGTCACCCTTCATGCAGTCCAGCATAACCCTGTCATATTCTCCCGTTTCCTGGCCGTCCTGGTAGCGGTAATCAAATTCAAGGTCCCTTGCCTCCAGCATATCACTGAGTCCGGGTTTCTTTGCCAGGAACCTGAGCAGTATTCCTTCTCTGGGAAATACCTTAAGGCTTAATATATTGCTATATTCATGCCGGCTGTGTTTCTCGGTACAAAGGCAGTGATGAGGTTTATGGAAATATATCATTATCTCCGTTTTTTTCTCTTTAAGCGCTTTTCCGCTTTCCATGTAAAAAGGCACACCGGCCCATCTCTTGCCAGCCAGCTTTACTCTTATTTTAAAATATGTCTCCGTCATGGAATCCCCGGCGACATCCCTGGTCTCCCTGTATCCCCTGTACTGTCCCATCAAAACCGCCTTAGCGATCTCGCCGGGATCATTTATGGGGATTATGGAATTTAAGACTTCCAGCCTTTTTCTCCTTATGGCATCTGCAGACTGCGACCTGGGATTATCCATTGCTACCAGAGCCAGCATCTGCAGCATGTGATTCTGGCCCACATCCCTGAGAGCGCCTATGGAATCATAAAAAGCGCCCCGTGTCTCCACATCCACATCCTCCAGCAGCTTTATCTCGACTTTCTTTATAAAATTGCTGTTCCATGCCGGTTCAAAAAGAATATTGGAAAACCTGAAGAACAATATATTCTGTATAGTATCCTTGGCCAGATAATGGTCAATACGAAATACCTGTTCTTCCCTGAAAAGCTTCCCCAGCATATTATCCAGCTTGCGGGCAGTGGATATATCATTTCCGAAAGGCTTTTCCACCAGTATCCTGGTCCAGCCTGTCCGGGGACTGCAGGAAACAGCCAGTCTGGATCCTGATATATTGTCCAGTATTCCCGAATAGAGTCCCGGAGGTACAGCCAGGTAAAAAAGCTTATTGTCGCATATGCCAGGGCTGCTGATCTTTTCCAGCGACTTCTTAAGTCTCAGGTACAGGTCCACGTCCTTAAAGTCCCCCTTAAAATAAAAAACTTTTTCTAAAAATCCTGTTACCTCTTCCTTGCTGTGGCGGCTGCCAATGCCGTCAAAGGCATTTTCCAACAGGAATTTCCTGAAGACCTGGTCGGAATAATCCCTCCTGGATACCCCTATTAGCCTGAATTCTTCCGGCAGGTATCCCAGGCTGTAAAGACGGAAAAGTGATTTTATGATCTTTTTACGGACCAGGTCCCCTGTAGCCCCAAATATTATTATAGTCGTTGGTATCAGTATCTTATCGTCTTTTTTCATGAGTAAAATACTAAGATTAATAACCGGAATAGTCAAATCGCGGGATCTATTGGGATGGCTCTACATGAATAGCCAGATCACCTATATTACTTATGCTCTCTCTTATAAGCCCTTCCACGGAAGTTATTATGCCATGTGCCTGGTCTATCTTTAATTCCTGGTTTAGCCGGCAATGAAAGGCTATATTGTACTTATTGCCGCATTTTAATATGGTAAAGTTGTGGCATGTTTCGGGGTCGATATAATCGGATATTGCTTTCTTTGTCTTGCTGATGAGATCTTTTGACTCAGATGTAATATCTATAAAAGCCTTTCTTTCCTTATTATCCTCGATATGGATATATATGCTCCGGAGTTCCGGTATCTTCTGTTTTATTTCTTCTTCCATATACCTGGTAATCATCTCAGTCTGTGACAGCCTGAGATGATTCTTCATCATAATATGCAGGGAGATGTCTATCCTGTCTTCTATCTCATAAATGTAAACATTGTGTATGTCTTCTATTTCCTGATTATCCAGCACCATCTCCTTTACCCTGGAGATCACATTTTCCCGGGATAATTCTGTTTTGAGTTCAAATATTGTCCTGGACCCGGGAAAGAGCTTTTCAATTTCATTCCTTACCTGTTTTTTTACTTTCTCTGCACGGGATAGATATATGTTCTTGTCAATAGCGGCCTCTATATTTATGAACTTGATATTTCCTACTTCATGTATCCTGAGTACATTTATCTTCTTGATGTCGTCCACGGAATCCAGTACCTTTCTTATCTTTGAAGTTACTTCAGCCGGTATATGATCAAGCAGGTTCCTTAATACTTTAAATGAAAGCCTGAGCGAGAATACCAGTACTATTGCCGCTACTATTATGGATGCTATGGGGTCGGCCAAAGGGAATCCTGTCCGCACGAATACAAGACCCAGGATAACGATAATAGAACTGGCAATGTCACTCATATAGTTTAAGAATTCTGCTTCAAACACAGAAGACCTGTATTTTCTGGCAGCCCTTCCCAGGATAAAGACCCTGGCCAGGTTCAGGACAATAGAGAATGCCAGGACTGCAAAGACATAATTATTCAGATTGATCTGGAGATCCCTGGAAATGATCCTGTCAATGGACCTGTAAATTATATAGACAGACAATATTGAGATGATACCCAGTTCGATGGCTGCCGAAAGGTTCTCATATTTTCCATGTCCGTAAGTATGGTCGCTATCCGGCGGTTTTACTGCTATGCGGACAGCCATGAATGCAATAAGGACTGTTACCAGGTCCAGGCCGTTGTTTAGTGCTTCCGAGAATACGCCTATGCTGTTGGAAAAATAGGCTACCAGTATTTTTATGATCACCAGAACCACAGAGACAGCCAGGGAAAAGGCCGTGATCACTGTTTTGCGGTTATTGGCATCACACATATCAATCCTTTTCTATATCTGCCAGTTCAAGGTCCCTGACCCTGAAGATAAAGCTCTGCTCTACCGGGGATATGCCTTCGCCATCACTGGTATAATCAAAACCATCATAATAATAGCTGCCCCAGTCCATGGTAGAATGCTCATAGATATATCCCGGCCCCCTTTCCGTGACTATATTAAGAAAGTAGTTGCTGGCCCAGAAATCCTCTTCAGTAGTTATATCGACAGGTACCCATCCATGGCCGGGAAGCTTTATCTCCACCCAGGCATGACCTATATCGATCTCCCTTTCCTTCTCATATAATATGGTATATACAGGTATCCCGGCTGCCAGCCTGGCAGGTATCCCGGCAGCCCTCAGCAATGCCGTATAAAGAATGGAATAGTCAGAACATACTCCTTTACCTGCTTCCAGGATCTCTGAAGCGCTTAAAAAATCATATTCGGCATTTTCGGCCCTCTGGTAGTCATAATAAAGATTCCGGGCCACAAAATCATATAATATCCCGGCGATCACCAGGGAGTCTTTTTCTTCTCCGATCAGTTTTGATACCGTATCCCTTATAAGGGAGCTGTCTGAGTCTATGTAGAGGTCATCGCGTGTATAGTAGTAGAGGTCAGTATCGTCTTCTTCATAATATAGTTCCCGTTTTATAGGGCTATAGTCAAATTCATTTGCTGTGACCTGGAATGAGGCAAGCACCGAGACCTGTTCCCCGGGAGCCAGCTCATCTTCAATAATAAATCTCAGTAACTTGTTTTTGTGGTTATCATATATCTCATCCGATGCAGGGACACTGGCAGTTATATTCCCTATGGCCTGGTAAGGTTCATAACTGAGAGGTACCCGCATCAGGCATTCTATATCTGTCAGCGGGAGCTGGCCCTGGTTATCCAGTATATATTCGATCTCTATAGTAAATAAATGTGTTTGTACCTGTTCAATTGGTTCATCAATGTCAGCTATAGGTATTTTTCTGGTAACTGTGTCGGATAATTCTCCGTCGGAGACCTCGAGGGTCACCTCATAAAAACCGGGATCGGTGAAATTAATATCGGTGATCTTTTCACCTGATATCTTCTGGCCGGATATGTCCCAGCTATAGGATATTTCTTCATTTTCAGGATCGAATGAATTGACGGCGCTCAGTATAACCGGGGTACCTGTGAGATAATAATCACCCGCAGTATCACCAAAAATATCCAGCACAGCCCGGGGAGGCATGTTTTCATTATCCTGTTTTGCAGGTTCATAGACAGTACCGCCCTCTTCATCAGAAAGGCTCATTATTACAAGTCCCTCAAATCCATCCGCTATATATCCATAGTTTCCCATAAGGGTTATATCATAAGATGTTCCGGGGGTGTTTAACCTGCCGGCAACAAGGGGTTCGTCAGGATTATTTACATCAATTGTATAGATCCCGCCAGTAAGGTCAGAGACATAAAGGAATCCCCCCGTCATGTCCAGCTCCCAGGCACCTCCAGGTATGGAAATACTTCCCCTGGAGACTGGCGCTTCATCCGATACATCGACCAGCTGGATCATGCTTCTGCTGTATCCGTCATCACTGGAATAATGGCTGGAAAGGTATATAAGGCCGTCTTCCTGGTAGATACCCCAGGAATTTGCAGGCACCGCCAGATTATCAGCCACGGCAGGTCCTGTCCTGTCGCTTATATCAACTATTATGAGCTCGCTATTATCAGTATATTGGCCGGCATCATAATCATAATGATTGACATTTATATAAGCGGTATCATCTACTACGGTTATATTGGCAGGCGAACCCGGGAGTTCAAGCAGGCCTGATAGCACCGGTGAACTTTTTTTCCTGATATCTACTATCTCAAGCGTGTTTACCTCTGACATATCAGCATAGGTGCTGGTATTAAGATAGGCAAAATCATCTTTTACATATAATCCGAACACTGTTTTTTTATCCTTGCGGCCTGATATATAGTTGCCTATGACTTCCGGTTTTTCCTTGTCGGATATGTCGACTATCTTAAACCCGCATTCTGTATAATAATCGTCTTCACCGGCGATCCATTCGGTATAGGAGACATAAGCCATATCTCCTTCCACTATTACAATATTGGCAGAATCTATATCCCGGCATTTCCCGGTTATGCGGGGTCTTTCCCTGTCGCTTATGTCTATAATGTACAGGACTCCCAGGTCATTGGTCAGGTAGGCATAATTTCCGGCTATATCCACATCGATAGCCTGACCTGAGACAGGAATGCTGCTCGCCCTTGCATTAAAAGGGACTCCGCTAAAAGTACCGTGATCTACAATTTCATCAGTGACCGGGGAGCAGCTGCCGGTAATGACTGCCGTTATTATAAAAAGCAGGATTATGGATGCAGTTTTCTTCATATTTTTATTATCTTTCATCTATTTTTTCATCATGAGCCTGTCCACACCTTCTTTATCCAGGACCCGGTATTGGCCTTCAGGCAGGCTGCCCAGCCGGTAATTGCCTATCATGGTCCTTTTAAGGTCTACTACATTATATCCTATTTTTTGAAAAGCTCTTCTTATGATCCTCTTTCTTCCCTCATGTATCCGTATGGTCAGGGGAAAACCGTCTTCTGTCTTTCTATTTTTATTCATCCGGTCCGGTTTAAAGACCTTATTGTCTATTACCACGCCAAGATTTATCCTTCTAAAGCCGTCATCATCAAGACGTCTATCCAGCACCGCTTCATAGGTCTTGGATATATTGAATCTGGGATGTGTTATCCTGTATACAAGATCGCCGTCATTGGATAGTATGATAAGTCCCCGCGAATCCAGGTCCAGCCTGCCCGCCGGATAAAGCCTTTTGCCGGTACTCCCTGCCAGGCTCATTACCGTCTTCCTCTCAAAATCATCCCTGGCGGTTGAAAGGTATCCGGGAGGTTTATTAAGCGCCAGGACCAGTTTTTCATCAGGATCTGCCTTCTTCCCGTCCAGCCTGACTATATCATTTTTGCCCACACTGAAAGAAAGGTCTCTTATGATCGCATTATTTACGGAGACCCTTCCCTCTTTTACCATGTCTCCGCATTTGCGCCTGGAGCCTGCCCCGCAGTCTGCAAGAAAACGGGAAATCCTAATCCTGTCTTTGTTCTTCATCTTCCTTGAAATCTTTAAGGGGAGGCAGTTCTTTCAGGCTGTTTATACCCAGAAGTTCCAGAAACCTGTCTGTGGTCCTGTATAATACCGGACTGCCCGGTTCCTTCAATTTGCCGGCATCTTTCAAAAGACCTCGGTCCACCAGGGTCAGGACCACGCTGTCCGTCCTTACCCCCCTTATCTCGGCTATCTGTGTCCTGGTAACCGGCTGCTTGTATGCGGCAATGGCCAGGGTCTCAAGGGCTGCCTGTGAAAGGTGGGCTCTTATATTGGTCTTTACAAATCCCTGAAGGACTTCATTTATGGCAGGATTGGAGTAGAACCTGTAGCCTCCGCTGATCCTTCTTACTATGAAACCCCGGTTTTGTTCCATATATTCATTTTCAAGTTCTTCGATCGCCTGGTTGACCTTTTTTTCACTGATACCCAGTGTCTGGGACAATAGACGGGCTTTTACCGGCTCCTCCGATATAAAGAGTATCCCTTCAATACATGTCCTCACCCATCCGGGACCTAAAAATCCCATTTCAAAGGCATTATTCACCGGCTGTTCTTTTTCTTTATTATCAGTCATCTTGACCTTATTATTATATTTCCAAAACTTTCAAATTGTAATATCTCCACCTCTTCATTCTTGTACAATTCCAGCAGTGAAAGAAAGCTTATTATAAGGTCGATTATGCTTTCATGCACTGATGATATTTCCCTGAAAGTTATCTCCCGGCGCTGGCACAGGACAGACTTTATGCGCTCCATCTCATCAAATATATTTATGGTCGACCGGTGATTATATGCATGGGAAATATCCAGGTCTAGACTTGTCCTGGCAAAAAGCCTTCCCGCTGTCATCCACAGCTGTATGGGGTCAAGTCTTTGTAAAAAATCGGGCAGGATGTTTATAAGAGTTTTTTCCATGGGGGCTTCCCTTACCAGAAGCAATGCTCCTTCCTGGATCTTGCTGCTAAAATAATTTGAGACTTTATTGTATATCCTGTATTCCTCTTCCCTCCGTTTCAGGATATCTGCATCCAGCTGGCTTTCCTCCTCCTGTTTTTTACGGGAAGGCAGCAGGGACTGCGATTTTATCTCCAGCAGTATTGATGAGAAATAGACAAAACCTGACATGGTCTCCAGCATCACTTCGCCATTTTTCCTCATATGCTCAATAAATCCATTTATTATAAAACTAAGATTTATGTCATATATAGCTATCTTCTTTTTGCGGATAAGTTCCAGCAGAAGGTCTATGGGACCGTCAAATATGTCCTCATATCTTATAATATATGTTGTCCTTCTGGAATCCGGCACCATTAATCTATTCCCATCCTTTTCCTGACATCGGATATCACTGATGAAGCGATGCTGTTAACTGAGTCGCTCCCCTTCTTAAGTATGTCATGGATGAGCTTCTTGTCCTTCAGGAGCTTCTGCCTTTTTTCCTGGAATGGTTCCAGTGAATCGGATATCATCCCGGCCACCTCATCTTTGCATGCTGTGCAGCCGATCTCCCCCCTGCGGCACCTGTTTTCTATCTCCTGGGTATTGTCCGGACGGTATATCTTATAAAACTCAAATACATTGCATACTTCGGGATGCCCGGGATCAGTTTTCCTTATCCTTTCCGGATCAGTTATCATCTGCCTGACTTTTTTCCTTACCGTATCCCTGTCGTCTGAGAGGAAGATAGCATTGCCGTAGCTTTTTGACATCTTCCTTCCATCGGTGCCCGGCACCCTGCGGCTGCGTGAAAGCAGTGCCTGGGGTTCGGAGAAATACTCTCCGTAAATGTGATTGAACCTGCGCGCGATCTCCCTGGTTATTTCCAGATGGGGCAGCTGGTCTTCCCCCACGGGTATGATATCCGAGTTTACTATAAGGATATCTGCAGCCATAAGTACGGGATATGAGAAGAATCCCAGGGTAGACAGGTCTTTGGCCTTGAGCTCCTTTATCTGCTCTTTATAGGTGGGGCACCTTTCCAGCCATGATAATGGTGTGATCATGGACAGGTAAAGAGTAAGTTCGGGTATTGCAGGAATATCGGACTGCCGGTAGAGATGGGTTATTTCAGGATCTATACCAAGCGCTATAAGGTCGGTAGCGCATTCCATAAGGTTTCTTTTTATATTGCCGGGATCCTGGTATTCGGTAGATAATGCATGCCAGTCTACCAGGAAAAAGAAATTTTCATATTTTTCCTGGTTTTCTATCATATTCTTTATATTTCCGTGAAGATGTCCAAGGTGCAGTTTTCCGGTGGGCCTGAACCCGGTCAGCATTTTTTTTGGCATTTTCTCTCCCATCTATTGCAGCTTTGGGTTTATAATACAATTTCTAAATATAATATATCAGAGAGCAGCTTTTTTAAACATCCATGGGCTTAATTCATGAAAAACTGCCACCAGGTAGCCATATTATACAGAAAATCAGATACAGGTGAGATCACTGTCCAGATTATCCTACGTCCCAGAAAAAAGAAAATGAATATGAATAAAAAGCCGAACCTGCCTATGGCAAGAAACCGGTACATGGCATTATCCGGCAAAAAAGATGCCAGTATCTTGGAGCCGTCCAGGGGCGGTATGGGCAGGAAATTAAATATGGCCAGGAATATATTTATATAAATGGTATTCTGCAGCAGCTGGTTGAATATGTTAAAGGTCTGGAATCCTGCAGTAGACGTATCAGAAAAACCCCCCGAGAACCTGAAGACCAGCCAGAAAAATAATCCGTATACAAGTCCGGCAGCAAAGGCCACCAGGAGATTGGTCACCGGTCCGGCCAGGGAGGTATACCTCATGCCCTTCCTGTAATCGGTGAAATATCCCGGATTAATGGGGACAGGTTTGGCATAACCGAATATAATACTGGAATTAAATAATATCAGTAATACTGGCAGCAAGATACTTCCGAATAGATCGATATGGGCCATAGGATTGACTGTAAGCCTTCCATAATTTTTGGCAGTCGGGTCTCCGTTCTTAAAGGCGATGTAGCCATGGGCATATTCATGAAGTATCACACCTATTGCCAGGCCTGGAAGCCAGGTGATAAGAGATATAAAAAAATCCGCTATCTGCTGTCCCAGATTGATCATCTTTATCCTTTTTACCCTATGGGAGCCTGTCTGGTAACTGGCTCTTTGATGATTTTATACCTTAACAGAATAATGCTTTTTTGCATATACTTTCATGCATGCTTTTATCTATCTATTGATGTGCCGCTGTCTTCCCTGGGATGGAACCTGAAATATGAATCCTTAAGGTGTTCCCTGCTCAGACTGGTATATATCTCGGTGGTAGAGATACTGCTGTGGCCCAGAAGTTTCTGGACTGTTATAAGATCTGCGCCCCTCTGGAGAAGATGGGTGGCAAAACTATGCCGGAACATATGGGGATATATATTTTTTTCCAAACCTGACCTTTTTGCATATTTCTTCATTATTTTCCAGAATCCTTTCCTCGACAGGCCCCCTCCCCTGGAATTCAGGAACATATAGTCAGTCTTTATCTCCTTTTCCAGCTTTCCCCTGCCGGAAGACAGGTACCGGTCCAGAAAATGAAGGGCTGTGTCGCCTACCGGCACCAGCCTCTCTTTATCGCCTTTCCCTATAAACCTCAGTACCATCTGGTCGCGGTCCAAATCCCCCAGTCTCAGGCCGGTTAACTCACTTGCCCTGAGGCCGCAGCCGTAAAGGATCTCAAACATGGCCCTGTCCCTTAGATCAGCCGGTGTACTGGTGGGTATGCTTTCCAGGAATCTCTCTATTTCTGCCACATCCAGTATATCTAAGACCTTTTTTGCAGTCCTGGGGTTTTTGACAGAAGACCAGGGATTTTCCATTATTGCTTTTTGCCTTATAAGAAAACGGTAAAAACCCCTCAGTGCTGAAAGATTCCTTGATACTGAGGTTCCCTCCTGGCCTATATAAAGGGATTTAAGGAAATCCAGCATCCCGGCCTTTGACATACCCGTATAGTCCATATCCGGTCTTTTCTCCAGGTAATCACTGAATTTAGCCAGGTCCCGCTGGTACGAGATAATAGTGTTATGAAGTAATAGTTTTTCAAACCTGAGGTATTCTATATATTCCCTGATATGCCTGTCAAGCTTATCTATACGGCTCTGATCTTCAATTTCCATCATCAAAGAGATCTTTGGCTATAAGTATTCCGATAATAGTCTTGGAATCTTTTATCCTGCCTGCCTTTATCCATTCACAGGCCTCATCCAGTCCAATATTTATTATGTCAAGGAATTCATCCTCGTCAAGGTTATTGGCCGATATCCTGAATCCTGTTGCCATATAAAGATGAAGGATCTCATCGCAGAAGCCGGGCGTGGTATAGAATGAGGATAAAAGCTTAAGATCCCCGCCGATGGCGCCCACTTCTTCGGCCAGCTCCCTCCTGGCGCATTTTTCAGGTAACTCATTTTTATCTATCTTTCCTGCCGGTATCTCAATGATTATCTCATCAACCGGGTACCGGTACTGCCTGACCAGCAGTACATTATTATCTTCGGTCACCGGTATGATACCCACTGCTCCCGGATGCGATATCTTTTCCCTGGCAGCAGTCTTTCCATTGGGAAGCCTTACCCGGTCAAGATAAAGTCCCAGTATCGCTCCCTGAAAAAGTTTTTTTGATCCTATTTTTTCCTCAGACAGTCTTTTATCCAATACGGTTTCTATGCCTACTTTATGATTTGTTTGCATATCTCAAGCACCAGCCTGGCCAGCAGATACAGCTGGTCCAGCTTCACATACTCGCTGCTGGTGTGCACATTTTCCATGCCGGAACTCAGGTTGACAGCCCTTTTGCCCCTGGAATTAAAGACGTTTATATCGCTCCCCCCGCCGGATGATGTTATAACCGGCTCCAGGCCCAGGTTTTTCAGGGCATTAAAAGCAGCCCTCAGGGGCGGTTCGTCGATGTCGATCCTGAACCCTTCATATTCGCGGTATAGCTTATAATCAAGCCTGGTACCGGTATCCCTGGAAGCCTGCTCGAGGGCATCTACCATACCCCGGGTGACCTCTTTTAACTTTTCCGGGTCCAGGCTCCTTGCCTCCAGCATTATCTTTGTCTTTTCAGGAACGATATTCCTGGCCTGTCCCCCGGATATCTTTCCTATATTGCAGGTGGTCTCATTGTCTATTCTGCCTGATTCTATCATGGAAATGGCGGCAGCAGCAGCTTTTATGGAATTTACCCCTTTTTCCGGCTCAATACCCGCATGGGCAGCCCTGCCGGTAAAACCGGCATCGATTGAATCCTGGTATGGAGCCTGATTATATATTGTCCCTATATCGCCGTGAGCATCAAAGACAAATCCGTACCTGGCCTTTATCCTCCCCGGATCTACATATTTTGCCCCTACCACGCCGATCTCTTCGGATATGGTAAATATGATATAGATATCCCCTACAGGAATACTGTTTTCTTTTATGGTCCTTAATGCTTCGATAATGGCAGCTGCTGCGACCTTGTCATCTCCACCCAGTATGTAATCATATTTGTTTTTTATGATGCCGTTCTCTATCACAGGCTCTATCTCGCCGTCTATCCTGACAGTATCAAGATGTGCGCCCAGGAAAATGGGCTGCCTTCCGTCGCATGCCGTACCTTTCATAAATGCAGTTATATTACCTGTATTGGAACCATAATCTTTGCCGGTATCATCGATCTCTGCCTCTATGCCGATTTCCTCCAGCATACCGCTTACTGTTTCTACTATCTCCTTTTCGTCTCCCGAGGGACTCTTTATGCCGGCGAGCCGTATAAAGAGATCTGTAAGGCGTTTATTGTCTATGAGGTCTTTTTTCATATGCCTACCTGCCCTTTCTGTACCCTGTTACTGTAAATATTATCCCCAGGATCAGGAAAACTGCTGCTATAATTGAAGAGCTTGCTGCCAGCCTGATAAAGAACTGGTAAAAGAAGCCGAATGGAAACATGGTAATAAGCAGCGACCCTTCCGAAAACATGTAATTTCCCTGGGGGAAAAACACCAGGTGAAAATTGTCGAATAATGAATAGAAATTGGAGCCCAGTATAAAAAGTACGGCAAATACAGAAAGGGCTGCAGCAGATGACCATATAAATACAAGGCCTGTCTTTTTGAGTCTATGGCCCCTTCCTGTAAATAATGCCAGGAACAATGATACTGCCGTAAGCAGCAGCGCCGCTCCGGATATTATAAATATATTCCTGATGAGGTCCCGCACATCCTCCATATGGCTTATCTCGTCGCCTGTAAAGCTGGCGGCATAGCTGATAGACGGATCGGCAGACCTTACCTGTCCCTCAAGCTCTCCCCGGTAAAGAAAAAAATCATATACCCTGAAGGTCATTGTCTTTACATCCCCGGCATCAAGGTCCCGGTAAACACCGTTTTCCCTGTAGAGCCTGTCATAAAAGCTGAAATTCAGGATATATACTCCCAGGGGCATAAAAAAAATTATTACAGTCAGGAACAGGGAAGCAAAAAAGATAAATATTTTAGTATATCCCTTAATACTGCTCCATTCTATTATTTCTTATTATCCGATTCCTCTATAGAGGCATTTACAAAATCCCTGAACAGGGGATGCGGATCATCGGGTCTGGACTTGAATTCAGGATGAAACTGTACGGCCACAAACCATGGATGGCCTTCCAGCTCCACTATCTCTACCAGGTCTTTTTCCGGATTTACGCCTGTGACCTTCATCCCTGCCTCTTCCATCACATCCCTGTACCTGTTATTAAATTCGAACCTGTGCCTGTGCCTTTCCTCTATATCCATCCTGCCATAAGCCGAATGGGCCAGGGAACCTTTTGCCAGCCGGCATTTGTAGCTGCCCAGCCTCATGGTGCCGCCTTTTTCCCTGACATCTTTTTGTTCCAGCATCAGGTCTATGATGGGATCGTTAGTGTCAGGGTCGAATTCCGAACTGTTTGCATCCTTAAGACCCATTACATTCCGGGCAAATTCTATCACAGCGCACTGAAGCCCCAGGCATATACCCAGGAAAGGTATATTATTTTCCCTGGCATATCTTATCGCTTTTATCTTACCGCTTACTCCCCGGTGCCCGAAACCATAGGGCACCAGTATACCGTCCACACTTTCCAGGGGACCCGGCTTTACGCTGCATTCATCAAGTTCTTCGGAATTGATCAGGACTATATCCACTTTCCTGCCATGATAATATCCGCCATGACTGAGTGACTCCACAATACTTATATAAGCATCCTTCAAGTCGGTATACTTCCCTACGATACCGATACTTACCTTCCCTTTAAGATTATTTATCCTCTTTACCAGGTCTTTCCAGCTTTCAAGATCGGACTTCCTTACTTTTAATCCCAGTTTTTTTATAACCCTTATGTCCAGGTTTTCTTTCTGCAGCATCAGCGGTATCTCATAAAGATGATCGGCGTCAAGCGCCTCTATGGTGTCTTCCTTGTCTATATCGCAAAAAAGGCTTATCTTGGACTTAAGGCCCTCATCCAGGGCTACCTCACTCCTGCATATTATTATATCG
>CAZDXU010000053.1:0-22093 GCA_964509585.1 uncultured Actinomycetota bacterium
ATTGTGAATATAGCGTGTCGGGAAAAGAAGTCATTTAGCCCTAATTGTTTAGATATTTGATTATTTTCTATCATAGTATTAAATATTTTAATACTATAAGGATATTATGTCAAATATTTTTGACATAATAGATAGATAGTACCAATATTATTAATACTAATAAGCTGATTAATCAAATTTGCATAAAATAAAGTTGACTCAGAAGTAAAAAATTTAAGTGTGAAAAAAAGAGAGAGATTAACCTTCGGACAAAACCTTAGGTGTGCTCCCTCATCGTGATGGCAATAACATACCATCTTGTTTAACGCTTTGTCAATTAGTAGTATGTAATTAAATCTTAGTATTTACTATAATCACAACTTCTTCACAGATTCTTTGAGCAAATGAGGATAATTCCTTGCACAATGTAAAATGCGATAAATTATAACCTTACCATCAATAAAACGGTAGAATGCTATATAAGGGTTAGTGACAGCCATTTTGAAATTGAACTTTTCCATAGGCCTCTCAATAAGAGGCACTCCGGATTGTGGAAAATCTTCAAGTCTGTGTAAACAACTTATAATATTATCAAGAGTTTCATTTGCTGCCTGCAGACTGTCTGGCATAATATAATCAAGAGCCGCCTTCTCTTCAGAATAATAAACGGGATAATGCTGCTTTATACTGTTTATTATTCTATTCGATAAGTGAAAGATTTTTATAATATCGATATTCTCTTTTATGTCTTCAGCTTATCTTTCCTTTTCTACATGAAGACTGATTTCATATTTGTCACATTTTATCTTCTCCTTTATATATTTTTTTCAAATTTACTCATTTTCGTTATTATGCTATAAGATCCAAATCATAATCGAATGAAAAATTTAATCTGTATTTTGATTTCCATAATAGAATTAATTTTTTTGAGAAAAATTAATATCCTATCAAAATCAAGAACCACTTTCTCTTCTAAGTAAAATACAGGGTAATGCTGCTTGCTAGAATAACTTTTTTCTAATCACTTTAAAAGTGCAGCAACTGAAATATCTTCATCCAGCTCCTCCCAGTGTATTCCTACACCCTTTCCAATAAGCCTGCACTTAAGCCTCTGCGCATCTGTTGCTTCCCGTAATCTTGGAAACCACTCCAGGGGAATGCTTATCTCTCTGCTGTCAAGAAGCCGGATATGCATCATTTCTGAATCGAACCATACATCAGTCGCCATGATCTCTGAGGTTTTATTACTTAAAATACTCATTCCACTTCTCCCTAAAAAGATTTAAATTCTCTAAAACCAGGCATCTTATCTCATTTAATTCCTTTGCACTATATCCTATTGAGCGAGCAAGCTGCACGGGTTCCAGCCAAAATTTGGCATATTTTTCATTAGATTCAACATGAATATGCGTTGGTTCACTACCTTCATTGCTAAAAAAGAAAAACCTGAATTTTCCTATTTTTAATACTGTTGGCACAATCTAAATCTTATGATAAATTAACTATTCCTATATATGCACTTATTTTAAACTTTATAAAAATTTTCAGCAAATAGAGATTTACTCACAGCATTTCTGTAATAATAAGACAGTACTTCCCAGACAATTCTTGCAAGTTCTTTTAAGGGAAGATCACAGAGTAAAATTGGCAAAATGTATGGACGAGACCTCAATATTGGTTTTTTTAAAAGGCATAATTATATCTCTTACTTTAGCACCCAAAAATAATTCAGGATCAAGGAATGCAGCTTCAATAAAGCCTATATCTTCATAGGTCTTAACAGATTCAAAGCGCCCATTTAGCTTTTTTCAGTCTATCCATAATAGCTCTGCCTATTCCAATTTCATCAACAGGCTCAACTATTATTATTTCAATTTCGTTATCATCTTCAAAAAAATGCATTGCTTCAAACATATTTGCGGCATAATCCTTCAAATCTTTATTTTCTGAAACTCTTATTACTTTATGATACCCGTTTTCTAATTCTCCCGAAAATGATATTAGTCCTGCTTTGGATTTGTCAATATTAAGTGTTTTATTATCTGCTATTAATAACTTCTTTTTGGGACTGTAATGTGATCTCAACATTCCCGGGGCAGATATGCTTTCAATTTTGGTAGTATTATCAAATGGAATAATAGTCTCAATTTCTTCTTGTGTAATAATCCCGCTGCGAAGAATTTGAAAACCATTTTCAGTAATTCTGATTATTGTTGATTCAATTCCTACAGTAGTTTTACCACCTTCAAGAATATAATCAACATTTGCTAATTGTTTTCTCACATGCGAAGCTGTTGTTGGGCTAATGCGGCCAAATTTATTTGCGCTAGGCGCAGCAATTGGGCATCCGGATTTTTTTATCAGATCTAAGGCTATTTTATTACCTGGTATTCTAATACCTACGGTTGGTAGGCCTGATGTAACAATATCTGGAATAATATTGCTTTTTGGTAAAATCATTGTTAAAGGTCCAGGCCAAAATTTTTCTGCTAATCTATATATTCTTTCATCTTTGCATAGAACAAGATTTTCCAATTCGTTTAAATCAGCAATATGGACTATTAGGGGGTCAAATGAAGGCCTTTCCTTAACTTCAAAAATTTTAGCTACTGCCAAAGGGTCCAGGGCATTTGCTCCGAGCCCATACACAGTCTCTGTTGGGAAAGCAACTAATTTTCCTTCTTTAATGTATCTAGCCGCTATATCGATGTTATTGGATTTCTTTGTTTTTTCTGATGTAATAAATTGTTTCAAAAAAAGTAAGCTTCCCGCAAGGCTCATAATACTTGCAAGGAAAATAGGATAGAAATAAGTACCAGAAATATCGAAAAGTAATCCGCCGCATATTGGTCCTGTAATACCTGCTATTGAATATCCCAAAAATATATATGGGTAAATAATGCCTAGATTTCTAACTCCAAATACCTGGGCCGTTTCTTTAGCAAATAGTACAAAATTTCCACCGAAACCTATGCCTATAAGCAAGGCAAGGATTAAATAAGAAATATCTGATAAAACTATAATATTTAATAATATAATTGATATTGACTGAAAAATTAAAGCTAAAAATATACTTAAACTGGCTCCAATATAATCACTTAAAATACCCCAAAGAAGCCTGCCTAGAAAGTTTGCAATAGCAAATAGTGAAACTCCGAGAATTAAATAATGGTTAGATATATTGTATTGGCCGCCGATGATTTTCAGGCTTCCAATTATTAGCAACCCTGAAAATGTTCCCAAAAATATTCCAAGAAATAATTTTTTAAAAATTTTTGAGCTAAGAAGATTTATTATTTTAATAGGTTCTTCTTTACTGTTTGATGAATTTTGAATTTGATATATAAGATTTGATAAAATAAATATAATCAGGCCATATGATATCCCTACAATTTTAAGTAATTGTAATACATCTTTACCATTGGTAAGGATTCTTTCAGTCATTTCTGACATCAATACTGCCCCTAAACCAAAACCCGCAGCTGCTATGCCGGTAATCAACCCTTTTCTTTCTGGAAACCATTGAGCGGGTGTTGTAAACGCAACCCAATAACCAAAACCTGTGGCTATTCCTGCAAAAACTCCAATCCCTAGAAGAATTACTGCAAAATTACCTTGAGAATTACCCGCAATAAAGTACCCTGCAAAGAACAATGATCCTGAAATATAACCGAAATACTTGAAACTGATTTTTTTACTTAATTGTCCAACAAAAATCATAGTAATAGGGAAAACGGCAATTAATGTCCCAAATATTACCTGAGACTGAAAAGTCGAAAATTTAAATTTTTCAATTAACTCAGATGCAAATATGCTCCATGCATAAACGCTGCCTATACATAGCATTATTATAAAAGATGCTAAAACAGTTAAATATTTTTTCATTTTTTCTCGCAAGTTTGTAATGGGTTCACCTGATCTTTCGCCTTCGCCCGAATAATTTTCGAATTTATCAGTATCCAATTCACCTGATGCAGCACGAATTAGCCCCGTTCCGTTTTCCCGAATCGGGCAATTATTTCTTCCTTTTTGTACTTGGCTGCTAATAAGCTTTTCTTCTCTTAAAAAATTTTTTTAATTTATTAATTTCTTTGATTTGGATAATACCTGTTCTTCTAGTTCATGCTTATATTGTATAATTTTATTTTGTATTGAAATGTCCATTGCTGATACAATTTGAGCTGCAAGTATAGCTGCATTTTTTGCACCATTAAGAGCGACTGCAGCAACAGGAACTCCGGCAGGCATCTGCAAAATAGAAAGGACGGAATCCCACCCGTCAATGGAATTTCTTGATTTTATTGGTACGCCGATCACGGGTAATGGCGAAATTGCGGCCACCATACCCGGTAAATGTGCTGCACCGCCTGCTCCGGCAATTATTACCATGATTCCCCTATTATGTGCATTTGAAGCAAATTCATATAGTTTTTTCGGTGTTCTGTGGGCAGAAACTATATCAATTTCATATCCGATACTAAATTTATCAAGCATCTCGGCTGCTTGATCCATCACTGACAAGTCTGAGTCAGATCCCATAATGATGCTTACTAATTTTCTTTCCATGATTTTACCCTTATTAGTTGTTTTACTTTTTCGGCTTTTCCTAGTGCGCATTCTAACGATGTAGAGAGTATGGTTATATGCCCCATTTTTCGGTAAGGTCTTGTATTTTTTTTACCATACAGATGAATTTTAACTCCTTCTATTGCCATGCTTTCAGTTAATCCTTCATACATTACAGACCCTTCAAATCCTTCAGCTCCCAAAATATTTATCATTACCGATGGCAACTTGATTTTTGTGCTGCCTAACGGCAGATCCAGGATTACTCGCAGATATTGCTCAAACTGGGATGTTATTATGCTATCAATGGTGTGATGACCGCTATTGTGCGGCCGCGGAGCTATTTCGTTTACAATTACTTTGCCGTTTAAGTCAATGAAAAACTCAACTGCAAGCAAACCTTCCATATTCAATAGATTTATAATCTTACTTGCATAATTAACAGCTTTTTCGGATTGTTCGCCCGTAATCGACGAAGGGCATATTAGCATATCTACCAGATTTGCTTTTGGGTCAAAAACCATTTCAACCACAGGATAACATTTGATCTCACCATTTCTGTTTCTTGCTGCAATTACTGATATCTCTTTAGTGATATCAATTTTATCTTCAACAACTGATGCTCCATTCAGTAATTTTAGTAAATCCTTTTGATCATTTATTACTGCTACTCCTTGCCCGTCATATCCACCCTTTCTTAATTTTTGTACGAAAGGGAATTTTGTTTCGCCTTTTTCTATACTATTCAAAATATCTGCTGTTGTATCAAATATTTTAAAGTGCGATGCAGGAATCCCATTCTTTTCATAGAATACTTTTTGCAAACCCTTGTCTTGTATTAGCTCTAATATTTCAGGATCGGGGATAATTTTAAGTCCTTCTGACTTAAGCTTTTTTAGGGCTTTAATATTTATGTTCTCAATTTCCAATGTTAAAACATCTACCTTTTTTCCGAATTCATAAACTGAATTAAAATCTAACTTGCTGCCTTTAGTGAAATGAGAAGTAATACTGCCGGCAGGGCAATTTTCATCATTATCTAATACATATGTTTTTATATCCCACTTGCTTGCTTCTTGAATTAGCATTTTGCCAAGTTGCCCGCCTGCAATGATCCCTAGTTTTAAATTAAATGTTGCTAATTTTTTAATTTTTCTCTCACTTCTTGCCTATGTTTGATGATATCTAGTCCTGAGGGCATCTATAAGATTATCCTTACCTCCTATAAAACAAAAAACCAACACATCCTCTTCCGCCCGTTTTTATTCTTAAAACGAACTAAAAGATTTGTGCTGGCTTACTGTCAAACAACCCTAAACGGGTTTTTATTTAGTCTTCCAGTATCAATTTACGTTTGCATATTATCATACAATAAATCAGTTTTAAATAGTAAATAATCTTTTTTTGAATTAAAGAGCATATTATAATTATTGACTTACTTTTAAATCATCTTCTAGATCTTTATTTAAAGTAAAAACAATAATTCTCTCACCTGTCTTTGTGCTTATATCTGAATGAAGACTTAATGCTGTGCATCCTGTGATTTCCCTTATTATGCTATTTAATAAAACTTTTGCACTTTCGAGTAATTGTACGCGTATTTTTTTTATTAGATCGGCCCCATCATCTGTTTTGGCCAGTTGTTCTTCGGCTGGTGTTAAAACTCCCTTTAACCTTATAAAAATCATATCTTTTATTATATATGTTTTTATTTCTTTAGGACCGCGTCCCATATATTCTTTTTCAAAATTAATAATTGCCGCACTTATTTGGGCTTCCATTTGACCCATAGTAATACTTGTCATTTTTTTCTCCTGAAATAATTTATTTTTTAAATTATTATGATCAATCATATCATATATCATGTTTATTTAATCTTGTGAAAATTTAATTACCTAAGCTAGATCTGGCGAATGCGGCTGGCTGAAAAGTTATGTTCTTTTAGCAATCACAATTTTTTACAATGGAATTGAAAATATGCTTAAACAGGTATTCCAATTAAAATCAATTATTATTTCAACAGGCTCTTCGCTGGGTCAGGATTTATTATTGATCAAAGCAAAAAATGAGAATATTTTTCTGCAAGATGGCAGCCATAGCATTATAATGCGGTACTATGATAGGTATTAGCCTGTAAACACTTAGTATGGGATCTGGTACGGCACTGGCCGCAAGACCATCTTTTAAGCCTCTTCGTGAAAATTCAACCTTACAATTACATTCATCCTGCCTGTCCCAACCAGATCTCTAATACCTGATTCAATAATTTCCCCTAATAAAATATAATATTACCCATGGAATATTTTGGAGCCACACATAAAGGCAGGGTACGGCAAGATAATGAAGATTGTTTCCATACCGGTGACAATCTTTTTATAGTGGCTGACGGTATGGGCGGCCATAAAGCGGGTGAGGTCGCCAGCCGGCTTTCTGTGGAATATTTCCTGAAATATTTTGAGGAGAAGACCGGGGGTAAAAAGCATATATCCACAAAATCGGTCAGGAGGCTGCTGACCGATTCGGTAGGCTATGCCAATTCAATAGTATTTAAGGAATCAGTATCCAATCTCGATTATTCCGGTATGGGCACCACATTGACCGCATGCTATGCTGAACCCGTTACTGCACACATCATACATGTAGGAGACAGCAGGGCATACCTTATAAGGGACAATGCAATCAGCCTCATTACCTCTGACCATACATTTGCAGGAGAGCTGTACCGCAGGGGCGAGATAACCTATGAGGATAGTTTCGATCATCCCCGGAGGAACTACCTTACCAATGTACTGGGAATGGCTGACAGGATAATACCCGAATATCACCAGCTTAAGGTCAGGGAAAGCGACAGGCTTATACTGTGCTCTGACGGACTTAATGCCATGCTCAGGGATGAATTGATATTGAAGATATCCGATAGGTCCAATGGACCGGAAAAATCGGCAAAGGGGCTTATCAGACAGGCTAATAAACTGGGAGGCAAAGATAATATTTCAGTTATAGTGATCGACTTCTATGGATAAAGACAGGGAAATAATAATATCAAACAGATACCGTATTGTAAGGAAGATCGCTTCCGGCGGCATGGCTGACATATACCTGGGCCAGGATATTGAACTTGATAGGAAAGTAGCCGTAAAGGTCCTTTCTGCAAATTATGCCGGAGACAGGAATTTTGTTGCCCGGTTCAGGCGGGAAGCACAGGTTTTGACAAGGCTTGACCATCCCAATATCGTCGATATCTATGACTGGGGAAAATTCAACAGTTATTATTATATAGTCATGGAATTCGTGGAAGGGATATCACTGAAGGAACTGATAGATAAAAAAGGTTCAATTGAACCGGGAACGGCGGCAAAATATGCGGTACAGATATGCGATGCGCTGGGAGCCGCCCATGATAATAACCTTATCCACAGGGATATCAAGCCGCAGAATATCCTTATATCACCGGAGGGGGAAATAAAGGTCACTGATTTTGGCATAGCCAAGTCACTTAATACCGATATTACCAGGACCATCAATATAGTAGGTACAGCTCATTATATTTCCCCCGAACAGGCGCGGGGAGATGTACTGGACAGCAGGACCGATATATATTCACTGGGAATAGTAATTTATGAGATGATTACCGGAGACCTTCCCTTCAGAGGCGATACATCCATTGACATAAGCCTTAAGCATGTCAATGAAAAACCGGTAAAACCTACCCAGCTGGTGCATGATATCCCCAAAAAGCTGGAAAACATAGTTATGCTTTGCCTCAAAAAGGACCCTTCCCTGAGATATCCTGGCATTGGCGACCTGAAGCTGGATCTGGAGAATTATCTGGGAGGAAAATCCCTGCTTTTGGGAAAGACAGGAAGAGACTATGCCGGGCCTAATATCCTGGCTGCCCGTCTTGGGAAAAATTCAGGACTTCTGGCTGCTTCCATAATGGCTATTGTCTTTCTGGGATTATTTATTGTATACACTGTGCTTTATTACCAGAAACAGCCTGAAACAATACCGGAGATAAGGGTGCCTCCCCTGCAAAATACCTATATAGAAACGGCAGAGGATAACCTCTCCCAGCTGGGGCTGAAAATGGTGATCGCCGGGGAAGAGATGAGCGATACCATTCCCCCGGGCTATATTGTGGAGCAAGCGCCGGAAGCAGGCAGCGTGATCGAAGAGGAAGGCATAGTGGAAGTATTTATCAGTTCAGGCAGCAGTAATGGACAGGTCGTCGTCCCCAACCTTGCAGGACTGGAGATAGGAAGGGCAAGGCAGCTCCTGGAGGAATCCGGCCTGGAGCCGGGGTCTGTAGAAAGTAGGTATTCTGACTATTTTGAAAAGGATGATGTCATAAACCAGTATCCCGAATATGGTACTGAGACTGGTATGGGTGAAAGTGTGGATATAACAGTCAGCAGCGGGCAGGAGGCTATTGTGGTGCCCAATATTATCGGAATAGACCTTTACTATGCGCTGAGACACCTGGAAAGTCTTGGGATTACAGTGTTGACAACTATAGTACCTGCAGATGAACAGGCTGCCCGTCACGGAATAGTGATGACGGTCGAGCCCAGGCCCGGTTCCACCATAACATCTGACGACATAGTAAGGCTGGGCATATCTTTTCCGGGTCTGGTACAGCTTGTCCCTGCTATTGCCGGATCAAATGTCCAGGAAGCCATACTGGAGCTGGAATCACTCAATATTGCCTATGAGGTCATATATGTAGCAGCCGATTATTCTTTCCAGGAGGATGAAGTACTGCATCAATGGCCCGAGGAGGGTATCTACCTGCCTGCCGGATCGCCGGTCCTTCTTTTTGTAGGTGAGTGATCATTTTCTTCAGGTGTTATCCCTATCCGGCTGCATCCTGGTGTAAAATCCCATATTCTCAAACTTCTGTGCCCTCTTAAGCTTTAGTTCCTGTTTGGGACATTTATTCAATCTTCCCAGGGCGTCGGATAAATATCTTTTTACCATCTTTATCATCCTCTTGTGATCATTATGGGCGCCTCCCCTGGGCTCGTGGAGCACCCTGTCTACTATACCCAGCCTTTTTAGGTCCCCGGAAGTTATCTTTAGCGCCCTCGCTGCCAGTCTGGTTCCTGTAGCATCCTTCCACAGGATGGCCGAACATGCTTCCGGCGATATGACTGAATAAGTAGAATTTTCCAGTACCGCTACCTCATTTGCTACTGCCAGCGCCAGGGCTCCCCCGCTTCCTCCTTCACCGATAAGGACTGCTACAGCCGGGACGGTGAGTTCAAACATAAGCTGTATGCTGCGGGCAATAGCCCCGGACTGTCCGTCATCTTCCGCTTCCAGGCCTGCATAAGCTCCGGGCGTATCTATGAAAGTCACTACCGGAAATCCGAATTTTTCTGCCAGCTTCATGATCCTCTGCGATTTGCGATATCCCTGGGGAACACTCATCCCGAAATTATAATGCACCCTTTCCCTGGTATTCTTACCTTTTTGATGCCCCACCACGGCCACCGTATTTCCGCTTATACTCCCCAGGCCGGCAATTATGGAACTATCCTCGCCCGTCAGCCTGTCTCCCGAAAGCTCCACAAAATCAGTGAAGATCCCTTTGATATAATCGCGGCACATGGGTCTTTCCTCGTGCCGGGAAAGCTGTACTTTCTGCCATACCCGGTTTGATTCCCTGTTTACCAGGCTGTAGCTTTCAAGCTTTTTATTAAATGCCTCTACAGTATCCTTGAAATGGATGCCGCTGAAGAACTTGAGTTTCTTCAGTTTCTCCATCCTGGAAAGGGAGCCTATCATCTCTTTCAGGTAACTTTTGGGAACTTTTGTCAGTTTTTTTAGATCCATACTATTCACCAAAAAGCCTTAATATTCTTGATAAAGTATCCTTCATCTTCTTCCTGTCGGTAATCATGTCTATCTGCCCATTGGCCATATTCCTTTCGGACAGGCCAAAATCCTCCGGTATTTGTTTTTTCATGGTCTGTTTGACTATCCGGGGTCCTGCAAAGCAGAAAAGCGCTTCCGGTTCCGCTATTATTATATCGGCTACGGTAGCGAAGCTGGCGCTTACTCCGCCTGTGGTGGGATGGGTTATGACTGATATATAGGGGATCTTCTTCTCCATTACCCTGCTTACCGAGGATACGGTCTTGGCCATCTGCATAAGGGATACTATGCCCTCCTGCATCCTGGCGCCTCCGGAAGCAGAAAATATGATAAGGGGGACATTGTCTTTAATGCTCAGGTCGCAAAGGTTCTTTATCTTCTCCCCTACCACGCTCCCCATGCTTCCGCCCATAAAACTGAAGTCCATTACTCCTATAGCTATCTCCCTGCCTGACAGCAGTGCCCGCCCGGTGATAACAGCTTCTGTCAGGCCCGTCTTCTGCATGGCTTCCTCCAGCCTGTCGGAATAAGACTTAAGGTCGTAAAACTTAAGGAAATCCATAGATACCATGTCCCGGTCCAGCTCCGAAAAACTGTCCTGGTCTACGGTAATATCTATCCTTTCCCTGCAGCCGATATATTCATGATTATTGCAGTAGGGACAGATCCTGAGATTTTCTATAAAAACCTTCTCTTTTATATTCTTCTTACAGGACCTGCATTTATGCTTTTCCATATTATTATCCATATTTCTTGAACCCCAGGGTAACATTGTGGCCGCCAAAACCCATTGAATTCGAAAGGGCCACATTTATCTTTTTCTGCCGCTTTACTTTTGCCGTATAATCCAGGTCGCAGGCTGGATCCGGGTTATCCAGGTTTATTGTGGGTGGAATAATATCTTTACTTACAGCCATTATAGAGGCTGCCGCCTCTACCGCGCCTGATGCGCCCAGGCAATGGCCGGTCATGGACTTGGTAGAGCTGATACTGAGCTCATAGGCCTTTTTACCGAAGCATCTCTTGATGGCTGCGGTCTCAATAGTATCATTTAATGGAGTTGAAGTGCCATGGGCATTGATATAGTCGACTTCTTTTTTGTCTATGCCGCCTTCTTCAAGGCAAAGCGAAATACACCTGGCTACATTGGCCCCCGATTCTTCCAGGGCAGTTATATGGAAAGCTTCTCCGGACATGCCGTATCCAAACATCTCACAGTATATGCTTGCTCCCCTGGCAACAGCATGTTCCAGCTCTTCCAGGATTATAATTCCCGAACCTTCACCCATAACGAATCCGTCCCTGTCCCTGTCGAAAGGCCTGGAAGCAGCCCCGGGGTCATCATTCCTTGATGACATGGCATTCATATTGGAAAAACCAGACATACCCATAGGAGTGATAGCCGCCTCGCTACCGCCGGCTATCATGACATCAGCCAGCCCCCTTTTTATTATCTCAAAAGCATCGCCGATAGCATTGGAGCCGGCAGCGCATGCGGTAGAGGTAGCAGACACAGGGCCTTTGGCGCCGCTGGTAATAGAGACATGGGCAGCTGCCATATTGGGTATCATCATGGGTATAAGGAAAGGGCTTACCTTGCTGCCGTCCTTATCAAGAAGCCTTATATGCTGCTTTTCCAGCGTATCAAGTCCTCCTACGCCGCTTCCCACAATTACCCCTACCCTGTGCGAATTACTGTCATCTATAATAATCCCGCTGTCAGTCACAGCATCCTTTGATGATTTCACCGCAAACTGGGCAAACCTGTCCATCCTCTTGGCAGCCTTGAAATCCATATGGTCTTTGGCCTGAAAATCCTTTACCTGGGCTGCTATGCGGCAGGCTATCTTTGATACATCAAAATGCTCCACCGCAGTGACCCCTGATTTTCCTTCAATAAGGTTCTTCCAGCTTTCCTCAAGTTCCAGCCCCAGTGCTGTTAAAAGGCCCAGGCCGGTTACCACTACTCTTTTTTGTGTTTCCATATGACTAAAGAATCTCCATTTCCTGTCAGATCATTTATATCGCTTAAGGGTCAAATGCCCATTCCCCCGTCGACTCCCAGTACTATGCCGGTAATATAACTGGACTGGCTGCTGGCCAGAAACAGTACCGAATCTGCAACATCTCCAACCGATCCCAGCTTCCCTGCAGGTATCCGGTCCAGGAGCTTTTCCTTTATTTTATCAGGCAGCTTTCCTGTCATCTCCGTCTCGATATATCCGGGAGCCACGGCATTGACCCTTATGTTCCTGCTTGCCAGTTCCCGGGCCAGTGTCCTGGTTAGACCTATGAGTCCTGCCTTGGAGGCGGAGTAATTTGCCTGCCCTGCATTTCCATGCACCCCCACGATGGAGGAGACATTGATTATATTTCCCGACCTGGCTTTTACCATATGCTTTATAACCGATTTGGAACAGATAAAGGCGCCGGTAAGGTTGATGTCTATGACTTTCTTCCAGTCTCTGATACTCATCCTCAGCACAAGGTTGTCCATGGTTATCCCGGCATTGTTTACCAGGATATCGATCTTTTCCCTCCGGGAAATAATACTATTTACCGTATCCTCCACATCCTTTTCATCAGTTATATCGACTTTGTAAAAAGATGCCTTTTCTTCTCCAAATTCCTTATTGAAGGCTTCTGCCGTGCTTATTCCTTCTTCACTGTTTATGTCTAAGATAGCTATCGATGCGCCTTCATCAAGGAACCTTTTGCATATGGTCCTGCCTATTCCCCGGGCCCCTCCTGTCACCAGCGCCATTTTTCCTTCAAGTCTCATCCCAGCAATCCTCCCTCCTGTAATTTTCCCAATAACTCCTCTATATCTTTGAGCTCATCTGTATTCATTACACTAACTTTTTTCCTGTTCTTCCTGGCAATACGCATTACCAGTCCTGAAAGCACCTTGCCAGGACCTATTTCTATAAAAGTATCTATCCCCTTATCCAGGCAATATTCGATGCTTTTATACCACTTTATAGGATTTACCAGCTGCCCTGTAAGGGTTTGCTTCAGGCCTGTCTCATCCACATACCTTAACTCTGTGGTAGAAAAAAACGGCAGTTCCGGCCTGCTGAAATCCACGTTTTCATCAATAAAATTTCCAAGCCGGCTGGATACGTCTTCCATAAGCGGGCAGTGCGAGGCAATATTTACCTTGAGGGGTATGACCTTGCCTGTCCCTTCATCCTGGAGGGCTTTTATGGCTTTCTTTGTATCATCTTCATAGCCGCTTATCACTGTCTGGGTATGATCATTATAATTGGCTATAAATACCCTGTCCCTGAAACCTTCAAGCACCTTTTCTATGGCTTCCGGTCCCGTTCCCAGGACAGCAGCCATCATGCCCTTTGCAGTCCTGTCAGCCTGGCTCATAATGGCGCCCCTGTATGCCACAAGCTCAGCACCCTTTTCAAATCCATAGGCCCCGGCGGCATAAAGGGCGCTGTATTCTCCCAGGCTGTGTCCCATCACTGTAGCGACACGGGATATATCTATTGACAGGTCTTTTGTGAGGTAATCATATAATGCACAGCTGAGGCAGTATATGGATGCCTGTGAATACCTGGTGTCCTCCAGGCTGTTTCCGGGATCTTCACCGTTTACTATTTTTATAAGGTCCCGGCCCAGTATCTCGCCGGCTGCCTCAAAATAGCGGACATACCTACTGTTAAACCTTAAAAACTGCTGCCCCATCTTTTCCCTTTGGGAACCCTGTCCCGGGAACATAAGGGCAATATTATTTTTTTTCTGATTATTGGCTGTCAATATGAACCTTTCCGTTTCTTGATCCAGGCTATCCGATGGCAAACATTATTTCAGCAGAACAGGCAAGATCGCCGTCCACTGCAGCCCTGCCTCTTCCTTTGCCGATATTGCGCCGGAAACTGTCGATCTCGACTTCTATGGTGAGTTCGTCTCCGGGCCTTACCATCCTCTTGAACCTGGCCCTGTCGATACCGGCAAAAAGAACCAGCTTGCCCCTGTTCTGGGGAAGCATGAGCACTGAGAAGGCGCCGGCCTGGGCGATAGTCTCTACCTGAAGCACTCCCGGCATTATGGGGTTTCCTGGGAAATGTCCCTTAAAATAGTACTCGTCTTCACTTACATGTTTTACACCCTTTATGCTTATTCCCGGTTCTACTTCCAGTATTTCGTCAATAAGCAGGAAAGGGAAACGGTGGGGTATTATCTTTTCTATTTCGCTTTTATTGAATTTAACCATACAAATAATATCTCCATTATACTGATCCATATATAAGAATTGAGGTCTATGTCTTAGACGCATCAGTGTTTTTATGGTTTCAACCAAACAGTCCGCAGGACAGGATGTTGGAATTAATCCCGGTTTTATTTTATCATCATAAAATATTATATGCGGCACCGGACCTTATGCACAGATTTGATGATAGAAAATTTAATAATATGCTGGATACCGCCATATTTGGAAGAAATCTGGTCCATCTGCCTGTGACAGGTTCCACCAATGATCATGCCGCCGGCCTGGTCGGCAGCATGGATATTTCCGGCACTGATAACCCTGAAGGCACCCTTATCATAGCCGATGAGCAGACCGGGGGCAGGGGCAGGTTTAACCGGGACTGGATATCGCCTCCGGGAGGACTCTGGTTTTCCCTGATATGCCGGACCGGACTCTCTCTGGAAAAGCTGCCTGTAGTAACCCTCATAGCCGCTTTTGCTGCTGCAGATACACTGATATGCGATTATGGTATCGATGCTTCCATAAAATGGCCAAATGACCTTTACTGCGGGGACTCGAAGTTTGGCGGCATACTTTCGGAAGGAAAAAAGGCAAAAGGTCTAATGTATATAATAATGGGAATGGGGCTAAATATAGATATAGATAGAAAATATCTTGACCGCCTGGGAAACAGTGCTGTCAATATACAGGAACTCACCCGGAAAAATATAATCCCGGAAAGCCTGCTGGCCCATACATTGAAAAAGTTTGAGGATATCTATCTCTACTATGATGATACCGGCGACTTTGGCTCCATATTCAAAAATATAGAGAAAATACTGAGGTACTAGGATTTCCCCGGGATCAGGGGCTTGCCGTCTTTTATCCTTTTTGTAAGCATGGGGACTATCTGGAAAAGATCGCCCGCCAGCCCATAATTTGCCACCTTGAATATGGGCGCATCAGCATCCCTGTTGATGGCGATGATTATATCCGAGGTCTGCATGCCTGCCAGGTGCTGTATGGCTCCCGATATGCCGCAGGCTATATATATTTTGGGATTTACCGTTTTTCCCGTCTGGCCCACCTGGTGGGGATAGGATATCCAGCCGGAATCCACTGCTGCCCTGGAAGCGCCTACGACCCCTCCCAGCACATGGGCAAGCTCCTTTAAGAGTCCGAATTTTTCTCCGCCTCCCAGCCCCCTGCCGCCGGAGACTATGACATCATAATCGGTAATATTGATCTTTTCACCCTTCTCCGTCTCCGTACCCAGAAGCTTATACCTGGACTTGAATTTTTTGCTGTCGATATCTATCCTGGTCACTCTGTCTTTTGTATCGGCAGGGATATCCTTTATCTTCTCCTTCTCCATTACATGCGGCCTTACCGTGGCCATCTGGGGCCTGGCATTCCTGGTTATTATGGTGGCCAGTATATTGCCGCCGAATGTGGGCCTGGTCTGGAGGAGTATCTTCTTCCGGCTGTCTATGGCAAGACCGGTACAGTCGGCCGTAAGTCCTGTCTTCAGTATGGCTGCCGCTTTAGGTATGAGGGTCCTTCCGAATGCTGTGGCTCCTGCCAGGACTATCTCCGGCTTATGCCTGGATATTATCTGGACCAGCGCCTTGGAGTAGATATCATCTATATTATTCTCGAATACCGGGTCATCTGCCAGGTAAAGCTGGTCAGCTCCATATGCAAACACTATTTCTGCATTTTCTGCGATCCCGCTGCCGATAGCCGCTGCAGAAAGGGTCACTCCCAGGTCATCTGCCAGTTTCCTGCCCTTGCTCACAAGTTCAAGCCCCACATCGGCAATATTCTCACCATGGGTCTCTATATATACCAAAACGCCGCTGTAGTCAGAGAAATCCTTTTCTTCTACCTGCCCGATTATCTCTATGGAACCGTATTTGCATGCATCTATACAGGCACCGCAGAAGACACAGGGGTCATTTATCACTGCTTTTCCGTCTTTTATCTCTATGGCATCATACAGGCAGGCCGACCTGCACAGACCGCATCCCGTACATGTATTATTGTTTACCCTGATATCCATCCATCCCCCGTCTAGACCACATTTAATTCTTTCAGTTTGCCAAAAAGCTCTTCCACCATCTCTTCCGGAGAACCCTCTATCATCTTCACATCATGGACCATCTTTGGCGTAAATATCTTTACCACCTGAGTATAGGAACCGGCCAGTCCTACCTCGTCTGGATCTGCTTTTAATTCTTTTGCCGTCCATGCCGGGATATCTTCCTTTTTTGCTTTCATCTTACCCCTTAGTGAAGGCACCCTGGGAGTGTTAATATCCTTGATCACTGATATTGCTGCCGGCAGCCTTACCTGCAGTATTTCATAGTTTTCTTCGGCCAGCCTCTTTACCTTTATGCTGTTTCCGGATATTTCTTCAACTGCACTGACATAACCCACAAAAGGCATATTCATCCTGTGGGCAAGTTCCGGACCCACCTGCCCCGTATCTCCATCCAGGGTCTGTTTCCCGAATACTACCAGCTTGACATCTCCCAGCTTTTCCAGGGCCAGGGAAATAGTGGCTGCTGTTGCCCAGGTATCGGCTCCGGCAAAGGCCCGGTCCGAAAGCAGAATAGCTTTATCCGCGCCTACGGATATGGCTTCCTTCAATATCTCTTCTGCCTGGGGCGGCCCCATGGATATGGCTGTCACTTCTACTTCTTCCCCGAAGCTTCCGTCAGACTCCAGCCTTTCCTTAAGGCTCACCGCCTCCTCCACCGCATAGGTATCGAAAGGATTGATTATATTCTCAATACCCTGCCGGACCAGGGTATTGGTCTCAGGATCTATCTTTATATCGGTAGTACCCGGGACCTGTTTTATACATACTGCTATCTTTATCCTGATCACCTGCCATCTGATATTATTATTTCAAATAACGCCCTTTTTTATAAGATCAAGGGCGATCACATTCCTCTGTATCTGGTTGGTACCCTCATAGATCTGGGTTATCTTGGCATCCCTCATCATCTTCTCTACCGGATACTCTTTCATATATCCGTATCCTGCCAGTATCTGGACAGCATCAGTAGTGACTTTCATGGCCATATCGGAAGCAAAGGTCTTTGACATGGCCGAAAGCCTGGACACATCTTTAGCCCCGCTGTCTATTACCCTTGCCGCCTGGTATACCAGGGCTCTTGCCGCCTCCACGGCAATAGCCATATCTGCCAGCATATGCTGTATTGCCTGGAAGCTGGAAATAGGAGAGCCGAACTGTTTCCTGACTTTGGAATATTCCAGGGCTTCTTCCAGCGCTCCCTGGGCTACGCCTACAGCCTGGGCCCCCACCGCCGGCCTGGACTCGTCAAATGTCTTCATAGCTATTAAAAATCCCATGCCTTCACGGCCCAGCAGGTTTTCTGCCGGTACCCTGCAGTCGGTAAACACCAGTTCCCTGGTGGCGGATGCCCTTATGCCCATCTTATCTTCCTGTTTGCCGAATTCAAAGCCGGGAGTTCCCTTCTCCACTAATATAGCGCTGGCGCCCCTGACTCCTTTTTTGGGGTCTGTCAGGACAAAGACCGTATATATATCTGCTTCTCCGCCATTGGTTATCCACTGCTTGGTGCCGTTTATCACATAATGGTCTCCCTCTCTTACTGCCGTAGTCCTTATGCCCCCGGCATCGCTTCCGGCTTCCGCCTCGGTAAGGCCGAATGCTGCCAGCTTCTCTCCGCCTGCCAGCGGAGGTAGGAATCTTTTCTTCTGTTCTTCGCTTCCTGCTATATTGATGGGGATAAGGCCCAGCCCCGATGCTGCATAGGAGGTGGCCACTGAAAGGTCTCCCCTTGAAAGCTCTTCCGTGGCAAGGCATACTTCAAATATGCCTGTTCCCATGCCTTCATATTCTTCTTGGATAAATAGCCTGAAAAGGTCTCCCCTGGCTATTTCCCTTATGGCTTCCCAGGGAAATTCCTTGCTCTCATCCAGTTCCGCCCTTACCGGTTTTACTTTTTCATCGACTATCTGCCTGCAGATGTCAACTATCATCTGCTGTTCTTCGGTCAATAGATAATGCATATATCCCCCGGATTATTTTTATGATACTCTCAACTAGCCGGGAGCACTGAGTCCGGTTTCCAGACATGCCCCCCAGCTTTATAAAAAGACGCCCGGGCAATATAATAGTTTCATGATCTGCCAGAGGCTTCTGCTGCTTCCGCATATGAAACTTTATAGATATGGGGCCGTCTTACCTTAAGAACTTTTTTTTAAATCAGAAAACCCTTTTTTAGATGGAGAGATTTTCAATGACAGCTCATTCAGCTGGCCTGGAACAGAAAAATACATATGGATTGCAGGGCATTATGGCAAAGGCAGGCTTTTCCCTGGTATTTGCCCTGCTTATGGCAGTATCTGCCAATACTTTTTTCTATCTGCCCTTTACTCCCGTACCGGTGACACTTCAGGTACTTACAGTGATGTTTTCTGCCATTATGCTGGGAGGCAGATGGGCTCTGGCATCCCAGGCCGCCTATATTGCCATGGGACTGGCGGGACTTCCCGTATTTGCCGGCTTTATTTCAGGACCGGCAGCTCTTCTGGGCCCCACCGGAGGATATATAATAGGTTTTGTCCCGGCAGCATATATTACCGGATCACTTGCCGGGGGGAGATTTTTCGGGACTTTTATCAGGAAAAACAGGCCCATCTCTGCCTTTATTGCCGGCATATGCGGGCTGCTGGTAATATATTTACTGGGAGCGCTACACCTTTCGGGCTTCCTGTCCGGCATCCTGGCGGGGCAGGGGCTAAAAGAAATAATAGGGTGGATATGGATTATGGGAATAAAGCCCTTTATAATAATGGATATGGGCAAGATCCTTGCAGCAATAATCATTTTAAAGCCGGGTATTAAAGCATATGAAGACTATAAAAATAAATGACATCACTTTACGGGATATATTCCAGAGCATAGACCCGGGAGACCTGGACAGGAAAAAGCTTCTTGCCATACTTGAAGGTTATGAGGGGCTGGAATATGACAGCCTGGAGATAATGGGAGGTTCCAGCTTTGAAAAAATACTGGAAACCGGACTTAATATGAATCCCTTCCAGGTATGTTCCTTTATAAAGAGTATTATAACCGCAACCCCCCTCCAGGCTCTTATTGGTACCAGGAACCTTATCGGTCTGGAGATATATGACCGCAGCCTGATGAAAAGGTTTATCAGGGAAAGCATCAAAAACGGCATAAGTATCTTCCGGGTCTATGATTCGCTTAATGATATAGAGAATTTCAAACATACAGTATCCGAGATAGTGGACAGTGATGCCACCTGCCAGGGAACTATAATATATGATGACCTCCAGGAGGGCCAGTACTATGTAAAAACCGCCGGGAAACTGGTGGACATGGGATGTTCCAGTATATGCATAAAGGATGCCGAATCCACTATGATCCCCCATAGGGCCGCGGAAATATTCTCATTGATGTCAGACTCTCTTGAAGCTCCCGTATATTTCAGTGCTTCCGACCTCAGGGGTCTTCAGACACTAAACTATTTCGAGGCAGCCGTAAACGGCTGTAATGGATTTGACTTAAGCTTTTTGCCTTCTTCATATAATGATTTCACGCCAACCGTATTTTCATTCCTGCTTAGTCTTAAGGATTCGGATATTGGATATAATGTTGATTACCAGAAAATAACCGAGCAGGGGGAACTTATAAAGAAGTATGTTTATCCATTCATAAAACAGGATCTCTTCTCTACCAGGTTTATACTTAACCAGACCAATACCAATTTGCTGCCAAAATGGCTCATCACGGATATAAACAACCAGCTGGTGGAGATAGGCGAAGCCGGGGCGCTGGACCAGGTACTGGAAGAAGTATCGAAGATAAAAAGCGAGATCGGCAATCCTTCGCTTTCCACCCCGGTAGGCCAGATAGTGGGAAGCCAGGCGGTCCTTAACAGCGTTGTCTCCGAAAAAAGATGGGAGATACTCTCCGATGAGGTAAGAAATCTTATTCAGGGCATATATGGAAGACTTCCCAGGAAAGTAGACAGGGAGATCCAGGAAATAGTTGGAAGCATTTCCGAAATAGAAGAGGACAGGTCCCAGGAAACTGACGTATTTAGTGACTGCAGCCGGGAGCTGGAGGGTGTTACAGCCAGGGATGAGGACATATTGAGCTACTGCTTTTTCCCGGAAAAGACCAGAGCTTACCTGGAAAGCAAAACCAGGGGTACGGCAGCAATAAAACAGACGGCAAGTCCGGCAGCAGCCTCCAGGAGATCTGCCGGCGGCGGCGAAGAACCCATTCCTTTTTCCAGCCTGAAAGACCTGGATACTAAAAAACTAAAGGAGATAGCTTCTATAGTAGATTCCAGCAATATTGATGAGATAAATCTTGAGCTTGATGGAATAAAGATAACCATAAATAATATGATGGATACGAAAACCGCTGCCGTTCAACGCACGACAGTCCCGCCGGATGGCATGCCTTCACAGTCAGCGGCAGGGCCTGAGATAGGAGCTGATGAAACAGGCATAAGCTCACCTATTGTGGGAACATATTATGCCTCCCCTTCTCCGGAAGATCCTGCCTTCGTCAAAGCTGGCGACAGCATCAGGAAGGGAGACACCCTTTTTATAGTGGAAGCCATGAAACACATGAACAGGGTCAATTCGGAATTCGACGGCACGGTAAGCAAGATACTAATCCAGAACGAAGAAGCAGTGGAGTACGGCCAGACTGTGATGATAATCAAGAAGGACCGATAGATCCTTATGTTTAAAAGAATCCTGATCGCTAACAGAGGCGAAATAGCCTTAAGAATAATAAGGGCCTGCAGGGAGATGGGCATAGAGTGCGTTTCCGTATATTCTACCGCAGATAAAAATTCCATCCACACCGAACTGGCAGATAAGAGCATCTGCATCGGCCCTCCCCAGCCGGTCAAAAGCTACCTTAATATAGATAATATAATCACGGCTGCCCTGATCACGGATTGCGATGCAGTCCACCCCGGCTACGGTTTCCTGGCTGAAAATGAAAGTTTTGTAAGGATCTGCCAGGATAATGACCTGGTCTTTATCGGCCCCCCGCCAGAAACAATCTCGCTGGCAGGGAACAAGTCAAAGGCTGTGGAAGTCATGAAAAATGCCAGGATCCCGGTAATACCCGGTTCAAACGGCAATATTACAGACCTAAAGTCAGCAGCCAGGCTGGGCAGAAGGCTGGGATACCCGGTTATAATAAAAGCATCTTTCGGGGGCGGGGGCAAGGGAATGCGCATATGCCGCAGTCAGGATGACCTGCAGCAGTTCTACCCCATGGCCAAAGCCGAATCCGAGAAGGCTTTCGGGACCGGGGATATCTACCTGGAAAAATATATTTCCAGGCCCAGGCATATAGAATTCCAGATCGTGGCAGACAATTTTGGCAGGACCATCTGCGTGGGAGAAAGGGAATGC
>CAZDXU010000054.1:0-2712 GCA_964509585.1 uncultured Actinomycetota bacterium
TCCGGGATTTGAAAAGACGGACGAAGCGAAGCGAAGGAGTCTGCGTCTCTGCAGCGAGCCATAGGCGAGACGAAAGAACAAATCCCGTCAGCTCCGCCAGTTTATTTGATTACTATTAGCCATCTCCTGGCGAGATAGCTCAGTTGGTAGAGCAGTGGACTGAAAATCCATGTGTCCGCAGTTCAATTCTGCGTCTCGCCACCACTTTTTTATATCCCTTCATAATGTATTAAAGCCATGCTTCTGATATAATGCTACTATCCTAAAAAATCAATATAGTTTTATTATGCCTTTATATTTTTATATGATCATCCTGAGTCTCCTGGTACTGGTGTTCATGGGGCTTATGTTCTATTTCTGGCTGCAGAAGAGAAAAATCTATTCCCGTTTTACCAGGTTCTCGGAAACACTTACTGACAGTGTAAGCGAGATCGATCCCGCCTGGAGACCGGCCGGGAAAAATAAGCTGACTAATGGGGATATGGAAGATATAAGGGACTTTATAAACAGTTTCTCTTCTGAAATAAAAAAAAGCTCCCGGATCCTGAGCACCATATTAGATAATATTACCCAGGGTATATTGTTAATAGATAAAAACAGGAAAATACTCATGATAAACGAAGCCCTGTCAAATCTTTTCTATATCGATCCCCGGAAAATACTGCAGCAGAAGACTGTACTCGTATTCAACAATAAAAAACTGGAAGACCTTATAACAGCAGTTATGCTGAATAATGCCCCCATGAGCGAAGATGTGGTTTTCTACAGCGATGAAGACCTGTATCTGAGCATCGAGGCTATCCCTGTCCAGGCTCCGTCCGAAACAGGCGGGGGGACCAGTATTTTGATCATAATGGACAATGCTACCAGAGAGGTAGAATTCTCAAAGCTCAGGAGCCAGTTTGCTGCCAATGTGTCTCATGAGATGAGGACCCCGCTTACTTCCATAAAGGGGTACATAGAGACTATCCTGGAATCAGGCGGCGATGAACCCGGGATGATAAAAAACTATCTGGGTAAAAGCCTTAAGGAAGTAGAGAGGCTGAATTTCCTTATCAAAGACGTCCTGGACCTCTCCAAGATCGAATACAGGAGGAATGTGCTGTTCCAGGAAGACAATGACCTGGTTACAATAATAGAGGACATTATAAAGTCGCTTGATTTTTTGGCAAGGAAAAATGATATTGCTATAGATTTTTCTTATTCTGATAGATCGATACTCTACCAGACCGACCGGGAACTCATGAGCCAGCTGGTAAGGAATATCCTGGAAAATGCTATTTTCTATTCCGGAAAAGGTTCCCGCATAGATGTCTCTATAGAGGATAAAAAAGACCATATAGTAATGACATTTACTGATAATGGCACGGGTATAAGAAAAGAGGATATTTCTTATATCTTCCAGAGGTTTTATAGGGGAAAACCTGATACATCTGCAAAAAGGATAGGTTCAGGACTGGGGCTGTCCATCGTAAAACACACAGTAGACCTTCATGGGGGTAAAATCGATGTGGAGAGCATGCCGGGTGTGAGGACCAGGTTTACCATTATATTCCCCAGGGATAATAGTTCCAATAAGTTAAATTAATATTAAATCTTGTAAAGCTTTTTGCAAAAATATTAAAAAATGTGGTAGATTTATAGAAATTGTATTATTTTAATAATTAGCCTAAAAGTATTATGGCAAAATCGGTTTATGTTGTCGATGATGAAGATAATATTCTTGAAATAATAGAATATAACCTCAATAAGAACGGGTATGATGCAAGGGGTTTTAAAAACGGCAAAAGCTTCCTTGACTTTTTCAATGCAAAAAAACCCGACCTTGTGATCCTGGACCTTATGCTCCCAGATATAGACGGTTTCGATATCTGCAGGGATATTAAAGAAAATACTGATGTCCCGGTTATCATACTGAGCGCAAAAAGCGAGGAATTTGACAAGGTGCTGGGGCTGGAACTGGGTGCCGATGATTATGTGGTAAAGCCGTTCGGCATCAGGGAACTTATGGCCAGGGTAAAAAATATCCTGAAAAGGGTCAAAAAGGAAAGCAGCGCCAGAAATGCAAAACCGCTCAAAGACGAGTATATGTTCGGTGATATCAAGCTAAATATCAACCAGGAAAGACATGATCTTTCCATTGACGGTAATCCCGTAAAGCTTAACCCCAAAGAGTTTGAGGTCCTTACCATGCTCATAAGGAATATAAATGAACTGGTTCCCAGGATGGAGCTTATCAAGAGTATCTGGGGAGAGGACTATTTTGGCGACACCCGTACCCTGGATGTACATGTGCGCAGGATCAGGGAAAAGATGTCGTACCAGGAATTCGGCAAGAAATATATACAAACTATCCATGGATACGGCTACAAACTGGCAAACGGCATTTAATCTTTTTTTAACATTTATTTAATTTATTCTTAACAACACTACCATCTTATATTGATAGAATCTCCCAGTGATATTGTCACGGCTAATTTTATTATATGAAAGGAGAAAAAATTGTCTAAAAAAATATGGATGATTGTTAGCCTTGCACTTGCTATAGTATTAATAGCAAGCACTGTACTTGCAGGTTGTAAGCCGGCTGAGGAAGCAGCAGCAGAGGAAACTGCAGCGGAGGATACTTCTGCCGGGGAAGCTAAAAAGTTTGATGGCCAGGAACTTAATATCTCTGGGTCTACCACAGTACTTCCTATCACTAACCTGGCA
>CAZDXU010000055.1:0-5454 GCA_964509585.1 uncultured Actinomycetota bacterium
GCATCTGCAGGCATAATAAGCGGTATGAAGAGTTCTTCTGCAGAAGATAAAAATTGACATTATTTTTATAGTATAATAAAGGAGAATACAGAGATGGACCATGCGAATAAAAGTTATGCCGGCGAGATCATAATAGCCCTGGCCGCCGGTCTTGCAGCAGGCTTTGCTGCCGGCATCCTGCTGGCCCCCAAAAGCGGAAAAGAGACCAGGAAAGACCTGGTGGAAAAAGGCGGGGAACTGGTAGAGAAAGGCCGGGAAGGATTTGAGGCAGCCCGGGTAAAGGCGGCCGAAGCCAGTGATATGGGTAAAGAGTTTATAGACAAAAGCCGGGAATCCTTCCAGAAGGCTTTAAAAAACGTGGAAGAGACTACAGGCAGGGCCAAAAAGAAAGTTGACAGGGTAGTCAAAAAGGGAAGAGCCCAGGCAAAAAAAGTGGAAGAAGCACTTTCTTAAATTGATAGATAACACACTCACCCTCAGGATCCTGGACATATTAAACTCAGGGGGCGCAGCCTTTTGTGAGGTCTATGTCCAGAAAAGGACCAGCAATTCTCTCAGGCTGGAGGACGGGCAAATAGAGAATTCCAATAGCGGCTTTGACATGGGCTGCGGACTCAGGCTGTGGCATCACGGGAGCACATTTTACGGTTATGTGGACTCCCTGGAAGAAGGCAGGCTGGTAGAGGCTGCCCGCATACTGAGTGCCGCGGGAAAGAGATCCGGAGGGGGCAAAGTACTTGACCTCAACCGGGAATTCAAGACTTCCGGGAGCAGTTATCATGCAGCAGTAAAAAAACATCCATCACGGACCCCGGCCGCCGTAAAAAAGAAAATACTTGAACTGGTAGATGATACATGCAGAGGTTATGATAAGAGCATCTTACAGGTAACAGCCGGTATTTCTGACATGGAAGAGGTGGTATATACCGCCAATTCGCTGGGAAGCCAGTCAGGCCACAGCGTGGTAAAGGTATTTCTTTCCATAAATGCAGTAGCTGCCAGGAAGGATATAATAAGGACAGGATACAAGTCCCTGGCCCGCACCATGGGTTATGAGATGCTGGATGGGGGAAAGGCGGGCCATGCCGCCAGGGAGGCTTCCAGGATAGCGGTTACCATGCTGGATGCGGTGGATGCTCCTACGGGAGAACTTCCTGTAGTCATAGGGCCGGCTTTCGGGGGAGTGATCTTCCACGAAGCCTGCGGACACGGGCTGGAAGCAGATGCCATATTAAAGGATGCCACGGTTTTTAAGTCAAAAACGGGTAAAAAGATCGCCTCCGAAGCGGTCACCGCCATAGATGATTCCACCATGGCGCATCACTGGGGCTCATATGCCTTTGACGGAGAAGGCATACCCTGCCAGAAAACAGTCCTTATAAAAGACGGAGTACTTGAAAGCTTCCTTTATGACCTGAGGACGGCAAAAAAGCTGAAAAAAGAACCAACAGGCAATGGAAGAAGGCAATCCTACCGCCATGTACCCGTTCCCAGGATGTCAAATACATATATAGCTGCCGGGAATGCCGGCAGGCAGGACCTCATCGCATCGGTAAAGAAAGGCATCTATGCCAGGGAATTTGCCGGGGGACAGGTAGACCCTGCCACCGGGGATTTTGTCTTCGGCATCAGCGAGGGCTATCTCCTGGAAAACGGAAAGGTGGGCGCTCCCATAAAGAATGCTACCCTTATAGGTAATGGCCCCCGGATACTGAAAAAAATAGAAGCGGTGGCAGACGACCTTGATTTTGCTCCCGGATTCTGCGGCAAGCAGGGCCAGTCCCTGGCTAATGAAGTAGGCCAGCCTACTATAAAAATAAGCGCCATAACAGTGGGAGGTACCGGCTGATGACAGAAGGACTTCAGGAAAACAAATTAATGGAGATATGTGAGAAGGCTGCCGCCAGGATACCCCGGAACAAAGCGGACCAGTGGGAAATATTTGCCGCCAGGAGCGTGGAGAACGAGATAGATGTATTCGACCAGAAGATAGAGACGCTTTCCTTTTCCGATTCCACCGGAATCGGCATAAGGATATTCAGGGACAGGTCCATAGGATATGCCTATACGGCTGTCCTGGAGGATTATGCAGTGGAAGATGCCATAGACAGGGCAGCAGCCAATTCCCTGGTTACCAAAAAGGATGCACTGAACTATTTGCCCACAGAAGATGACCAGAGGTATAGAAATAAGCTTTTTGACCACGACATGCTTTACAGTAAAGATTTCCACCAGGTATCCATAGGCCGTAAGATAGAAATTGCCATGAATCTGGAAGAACTTACCAGGAATGCCGACAAAAGGATCACCGGCGTAAGCGATGCCTCATATAATGACAGCATGTCCCAGGCCTGCATAATAAATTCCAGCGGTTTTTCGGGTAACTACAGCACCACTATTGCCATGGTCTATGCCGCCGCCATATCCAGGGAAAACGGAGACACTTCTACCGGGGAGTATTTTGGGATTGCCCGGGATCCCGCCAGACTGGACATAAAAGATGTTGCCATAAATGCCGCCCAGAGGTCTACTGCCATACTGGGAGGCAGGAAGATAAGGTCTGGAAAAATGGACATAATACTGGATCCCATGACCTCTGCCCAGTTCCTGTCGGTCATCGCTTCATCGCTTTCCGCCGATGCGGTACAGAAGTCCAAATCGCTGTTCAAGGACAAGATGGGCCAGAAGCTTTTTGGAATGGATATTGACATATTTGATGACGGGACATTGCCGGAGGGGCTGGCTTCCAGGCCCTTTGACGGTGAAGGAGTCATAAAAGGGAAAACGCCGGTATTTAAGGACGGAGTGCTTGAGACATTCCTTTATGACACCTATACCGCCAGGAAGGCCAAGACCCTGTCTACCGGGAATGCAGTAAGGGCTTCCTACCGCTCCACTCCCTCGGTAGGGCTTTCCAATTTCTACATAAGCCCTGGAAAACATGACCCCGCGGACATGATAGGCGCCGTAGACAGGGGATTCTATATAATGGATATCATCGGGCTGGGCTCTGGCACCAATCCCATATCGGGCCAGATGAGCGTGGGGGCCAAGGGGATGATGATAGAGAAGGGAAAGCTTACCCATGCAGTAAAGGAAGTCACCATAGCCGCCGACATACTGGCTTTCCTGTCCAGCTTCAGGATGCTGGGAAATGATCTCCAGTTCGTGCCCGGAGCCGGCTATATGGGAAGTCCCTCCGCAATGCTGGAAAATATCTCTATAAGCGGCAAATAGGTCAATCAGCTGGTTTGTCTTTTTTCTTTATCCGGCTCAATGCATAGGTCAGGGCAAAACCTGCCGTCATGGCAAGTATACTTAAAACTACAGGCAGGGGGGAAAGACTAAAGTTTTCAAGTGACTGCATGACTATCTGGAAGACTGAAGCTATTACCAGACCCATTATGAAATAATAGGTATTGGCCGGGAACCTTTTCAGGCAAAAATCTATCAGCCTGGCACAGGCCACTATGCCGATTATGACCCCAATACCAAAGACCGCCAGCTGGACCGCCATAAGCTCGCTGACAAAATACAGTATATTCCTGTATTCGCCCAGTCCCAGAAGCAGGGCTGATCCTGAGACCCCGGGTATGACCATTGCCGATGAGGTTATGACGCCGCAAAAAAACAGCCACAGGGCATATTTCCAGCCTATTCCGGTTATGTTTATCAGATCCATTATGGAATAATATACCCTGAAACTGCCAACAGCATTGTCCCTGCCCACCAGGAACGCCAGGGAGACGACCAGTCCCAGGCCTATAAGGAAAAAGACCGCCCTGGCCGGCCTGATCTTCATATCATGGTGAACAGTTACAAGAAATGGCACCGATCCCAGTATCAGTCCTATAAAAAAGAAATATGTGGGCTGGGAATAAATAGGCGAAGACAGGAGGAAATTAAACACCCTGGCAAATAAAAGGATAGCGGCAGCCGCGCCCAGTACGATGGGAAGTAGGAATAGAAAAAATTCCCTTCTCCTTTTCTTATTGGTAAGGAATTCGCCTATGGCCTCTACCAGTCTTTCATAGATTCCCATGACCAGGGCCATGGTGCCTCCGGATACGCCGGGGATCAGGTTTGAGACCCCTATTACCATACCCTTTAACAAGTTTATAGCCGGTTTCAGTTTTTCAAGCATCTTATATATCTCCGGATGTTGTACGGATACTTTTTGTTTTTAAGGTTTTTGTGTTAATATTTGAAATCATTATATGGATTGCTAAAAATTCTAAATATTATATAAGTTGAGTATTTTTCAGTCAATCGTTTTGGGAATAATTCAGGGTATTACTGAATTTTTTCCAATTTCCAGCTCGGGACACCTGGTGATAATACCATATTTCTCTGGCTGGGACTATCCTCCCCTCTACTTTACGGTTACTGTGCATTTTGCCACCCTGCTGGCAGTACTCTCGGTACTTTACCGTGATGCCTGGAGGATAATAAGGGCAGTGGCTATGGGCATATTCAGGAAAAACCGGCGCCGGACATATGAGTTTAAGACAGGCCTCTACATAATCCTGGCCACCATACCGGCTGCCCTGGCAGGATATTTCCTGGATGATGTCATCGGCGGTTTTTTTTCCAGGCCCCTGGCCGTAGCGGGATTTCTGCTGTTTACCGCATTTATACTGTGGATAGGCGAGTTCAGGGGCAAAAGAGCCGCACAGCAGCAGGAATTCGGCTGGCTGGCTTCACTGGCGGCAGGCATAGGCCAGGCACTGGCCATATTCCCCGGAGTATCAAGGTCGGGCTCCACCATCTCATTTGCCCGTTTTATGGGAGTAAAAAGGCAGGAAGCAGTAAGGTTTTCCTTCCTGCTCTCAATACCCATAATCCTGGGCTCATTCATATTTGAGATATCAAGGTCGGGCTCCCTGATATTTGAAGGGGGAAGCAGGGTCATCTGGCCCCTGGCAGCCGGGTTTGTATCAGCATATATATCAGGGTATTTTGCAGTAAAATACCTGTTGTATTTTACAAAAAACAAGAACCTTAACATTTTTGCCATATATTGCGTTTGCCTTTCTGCAGCTATTTTTATATTTTATATATTTAAGAGTATTATTTGAAAGAGGTGGTCAACCCATGAAAGGCGTTATTCTTGCCGGAGGCCTGGGCACGCGCATGATGCCCTGCACCAAAGTAACCAATAAGCATCTTTTGCCCGTATACAATAAGCCCATGATCTATTATCCCTTAGAGACGCTGGTAAAGGCTGGGCTGAAGGATATCATGATAGTCACGGGGGGAAACAATGCCGGGGATTTCCTCAGGCTCCTGGGAAACGGAAGCGAGTTCGGCCTCAAGGATATAAGCTATACCTACCAGGAAGGTGAAGGAGGCATAGCAGAGGCGCTCAAGCTGGCCGAGAACTTCGTTGACCAGGACAAGGTAGTGGTCATGCTGGGCGATAATATGATCAAGGATGACATATCAAAGGCTGTG
>CAZDXU010000056.1:0-2902 GCA_964509585.1 uncultured Actinomycetota bacterium
ATATTTGAAAGATACACTTCAGTTATATTTACAGAAATAGAAAAAGTAAAAAAATCAAGAGTCATCTCTGGGAATATCTTTTCGTCTATACTGGATTCACTGGGAAGCAGGATAAGCTGGAACAGGATGGCAAAAAAATCAGGCGGCATCTCTACTAATACCCTTATGGACTATATATATACTTTTTCTGATTCATTTACCCTTTATTATGTAGAACATCTTGATATAAACAGGCTTACGGGCAGTCCGGCCAAGGGAAAAAAGCTATTTTTCTTTGATCCGTTTTATTATCATGTAGTATCAAAGATCTCGGGACTTCCATATAACAGTATCAGCAGATCATCTATCATCGAGGGCCTGGTCGGGGCACATCTTATCAGGAATTTTGAATCCGGCATTTATCAGGGGTTTTCAAGCATAGAAAAGACATTCTACTGGAAGTCATCTACGGGAAAGGAAGTAGATTTTGTTCTGGCAAGATCAAGTAAGGATATCCTGCCCATAGAAGTCAAATACCAGAATATAATAAATCCTGCAGACTATGTTACTATTAAAAACTCATTTAAAAAAGGTGTAGTGGCCTCCAAAAATACTTTCCATTCACAGGAAAATATTGTTACTCTGCCGGTATCATCCCTGCTATATATACTTTAGCCAGCCTGGGTATCTGTCTTTTTGTCAGCAATCCAGCTTTATATACTCCACCCCGGCTTCTTCCAGCATGCCGATGGACAGGGGGTCGGGATAATCTTCCAGGTAGTATATCTTCCTTATCCCGGCATTTATTATCATCTTGGAGCACATGATGCAGGGCTGGGTAGTGCAGTATATGACTGAATCCTTTATGCTGACGCCATGATAGGCAGCCTGCAGCAGGGCATTCTGCTCCGCATGGAGGCCCTTGCATATCTCATGCCTCTCGCCGGAGGGGACTCCCAGCTCTTCCCTGAGGCAGGTCCCGGTCTCCAGGCAGTTCTCTACCCCCTTGGGGGCGCCGTTATAGCCTGTGGTGAGTATCCTTTTATCCTTGACCACTATGGCCCCCACTTTCCTCCTGAGGCAGGTGGACCTGGTGGCTACCTGTTTGGTTATGGATACGAAATATTCATGCCAGGTAGGTCTTGTCATTATCATGGTATATGGTCCCTTTATTAGTTATAAGTAAGTAGATTATACAATAATACAGCCGGGTATTGTACTGGTATGGCAGCTTGTCTTGTTATAAATGTTTTAATAATATAATTATTTTACTAAGATAGAAGTATATCTATACATAAATATTTACATATTTATAAAAAATAGTTATTTTTTCTTTGTATAAATAAAAAATTATGCTATATTGCTTACAACTGAAAGTGCTTTTTTCAGTTGACCCTCTTAGGGTGGGAGCCATCCCACCCAATTTTTTTTATTTGCAATCAATAAATATTTGGATATATTGTTGCTTATGGATACTCTGGTCTTAAACAGACAGGACAGCCGGGAAAATACAGCCAGGATCGCCTCGGCGCTCATGGACGGAAAAGTCCTGATACTTCCTGCTGCCACAGTATACGGCATAAGCGCCAGATATGATGACCCGGATGCCCTGAAAAAGATATATATGATAAAGAAGCGCCGGGAACATATGCCCTTTATAATCCTCATATCAAAAAGAGGGCAGCTTGACCTGCTGGCAAGGCAGATAAGCGGCCAGGGGGAAAAGCTGGTTAAGAAATACTGGGAATGTGATCCGCCGCTGCCCCTGACCCTGGTGTTTAAAAAGAGCGATATGATCAGTGCCGGCACTACCGGAGGCAGGGACACTGTGGCGGTCAGGATGGCGGGGCTAAAGGTTTTAAGGGATATCATAGATATCTCCGGTCCCATAGTGTCTACCAGCGCCAATATATCAGGACAGGAGATAAGGCCGGTATCAATTGGCGACATACCCTTATCGATACGGCAGCAGGCAGACCTGGCAGTAATGCTGGACGGCGGCCTTAAGGGAAAAGAGTCCACCATCGTGGATGTCAGCGGCAGGAAGCCTGCGCTCATAAGGGAGGGGGCTTTAAGCTTTGAGAGCATCCTCGGGGATCTTTAGGATTTTAAGATTATATTTTTAACCGGATTATAATATACTTTAGAATATTCTTAATAAGCAAGGAGAAATACATGAAGATAGCCATAGGCTCAGATCATGCGGGCGTGGAGCATAAGCAGGCCCTTAAAGAGCTGGCAGCCTCCATGGGCATGGAAGTGGCCGATATGGGTACCGGCAGCAGCCAAAGCGTGGATTATCCCGACTATGGGGAAAAGGTGGGCCTGGCTGTCAGCAGTGGTGCTTCAGACCTGGGAATACTCATCTGCGGCACTGGTATCGGAATAGGCATGGCAGCCAATAAGGTAAAGGGCACAAGGGCGGCGGTGTGCTGGAGCCAGGAGACGGCAATGCTGGCCCGGGAGCATAATAATGCCAATATCCTGTGTATGGGAGCCAGGTTTATTTCCATAGAAAGTTCTGTAGATATAGCCAGGAAGTTCCTCTCCACTGGTTTCAGCGGCGAGGAAAGGCATAGGAGAAGGATAGATAAGATAACAAGTATTGAAGAAAGGAGCTGTGCCTGTGACTGCGGATAACAATCATACCCGGTACCAGGGGCCGGATGACGAGATAAGGGATATTATAAAGGCCGAGATCAAAAGGCAGCAGGATAATATTGTCCTTATAGCTTCCGAGAATTTCACTTCCCAGGAAGTCATAAGGACCATGGGAAGCGTCCTTACCAACAAATATGCCGAGGGCTATCCCGGTTTCAGGTATTATGAAGGATGCGGGAATATGGACAGCATAGAGGAAATAGCCAGGAGCAGGGCCAATAAGCTTTTCGGGTCCAACTACTGCAATGTGCAGCCCCACAGC
>CAZDXU010000057.1:0-2630 GCA_964509585.1 uncultured Actinomycetota bacterium
GTCTATATACTCCATTCTTTCTTCATTGCCTTCGGTTAGCTCCAGGAACTCTTCATAAGATACTTTTTTAGGGCCGTCTTTGAATACTTCCATATATTCACTGATATGGTCCACATAATTTATTTTAGGATTGTCTTTATCATATTCCGAATAGGCGCTGAGCTTTGCAGTCTTATTGCCGTTGCTGGTTATTATCACATCCTGCTTCTGGCATTCGCGCAGGTATTTTCCCAGGTTGTTCTTAAGGTCTGTTGCCTTTACAATCATAAAATCCTCCATATACATTTAGCCATTTTAGCTATTATAGCTAATATTATTATACAACAATCTTATTTGCTGTAAACTGCCTGTTGTATTATCCAAAAAATAGAAGTAGAATCTTAGCAATCGTTCTTTTAAATCAGACAATAAGATCATAGTGAATAGCCCTTAAAAGGGAATCCGGTTAAAGTCCGGAGCGGTCCCGCCACTGTGAACGGGTGTGTATCTTTTAATATACCACTGACAGAGATCCTGTTGGGAAGGTAAAAGGTAAAGTCCCGGAAGCCAGGAAACCTGCTATAGATCTTGATATTGACATAGGCACTCTTCGAGGAAGGGGTGGTTGTTTTTTTATTTCCCGCCTTTTTCTTCTTCCCTGTGCCTCAAAGACTTGCAAAGGGGATAACCGCAATGATCAAAAACCGGCAAGGATATGCAAAACGGCCCTTTTCTTTTTTAATTGCATCCTCTTTTATATATGTCCGGAGCGGACAGTTTTAGATGCCATACTCTAAAACTCCCTGAGAGAGGACGGAGGTCTCGCCAGCTTTTGTCCTCTCTCAAAAACAGGCCGCCTTTTCAATATGGCGCATCCGGGATAGCCTATATACTGTTTTAAAGCATCTTTGCCGGTTAGCCTATTGATGCTTTTAGGATCTTATTTGACAGCATGACCAAGGGAGATGATCTCACCGCCCAGCCAGCACAGCAGACCCCCTGCAAGCGAGATGGATATACATCTAATAAACTCGAACACATTTGCTCCGGTAAAGCCGGCATTGGCGCAGCCAATGCTGCCTATTACCGCCACCACGCCCCCTATGGCTATTACTGCTGCTCCTATCCTTTTAATAGTACCTTTCAAACTGCCTCCTTGCTTTCTTTGCTATTATCATTACTTTCCTGGGGAAAGAATCCCAGCATAGGTACCTTTTTCTGGTATTTCCTGTAGCCGGGCCTGGTCTCCAGTATATGCTTTTCCATCATGGGTATACTGACAAATGCAAACAGCATAGTCATAAGCACCGGACCGATTACTGTATACCATGCAGAAGGATCTATACAGGCCTGCATCAGCCAGATCCCCCACCAGAATGATATCTCGCCCAGGTAATTGGGATGCCGGGAATACTTCCACAGTCCGCGGTCTATGCATTTGCCCTTATTGGATGGATCCCGCCTGAAGATATCCATCTGCCTGTCTGAGACAGCCTGTACAGTTATAGCGGCAATGCATACTGCAAAACCGGGTATGGCAAAGTATACCGGCCGGCCGGTACTCACCAGGACAAAATATAGAGGAATAAGGGCAATATATACTATCAGGGTGGGCATCAGGTTTATACCGAATAGATTGGTAATAAACCACATCCGGGGCGACTGTCTCTTAAACATGCTATAACGCCAGTCCTGGTCCGCCATGCCCTTCCATCTAACGGCCCAGTTAAAAGTAAGCCTTGCGCCCCAGACTAATACCGCAGCCACCAATAGTATATCAGCAGCAGTGACCGGTATATCCAGGATAAACAGCCATGATATCAGGATGGCTATGGGAGCTACGCTCCAGTATGGGTCATATACGCTGGAATTATTAAGGAATATCCCGCAAAGCCACACCACTATAGTAGCAGCGATATCCGCCAGCAGGATGGATATAAGTATATGTATGCCGGAAAAAAGATTGTATACAAGAATGCCTGCGATTGCGGCAGCTATATAGATCAAGAAGATAATGATAAAGGAAGCTGTCCTGTTTTTTACAAAGGATGTCTTCATCTATTTTTTCCCAGCAGATCCTTTATGTCTTTTAGCTCCCTTAGCATATCCTGTAATATATACTCCTGTCCGGGAGACTCTACTGTTTTTCCGGTCCTTGCGGGTCCGGGATGGTTAAGGTCCCTGATATTCTCTATTATCACAGCCCTGATCTTTTCCAGCTCCCTTATGCCGATTAGCTTCAGCTCCGCTTTTTCTCCCTGTTTTCCGGCTGCGCCGGCAGTCTGGACATGTATGGTCCCTATCTTATAATATCTCTGCAGGGGTCCCCGGGTGATATCCACATTGGTGATCTTTGAGTAGGGCACGGTCACATACTTCTTCCATACCACTCCACCGCTCATCTTTACCCCGTCTTCATCGATCTCATATTCAAGAGCCCTGAAGGCAGCCGGTATCCAGATAAGTACCAGTATCATCACTACCAGCCATACTGCCAAAAAAATGGAAAAGAAGATAACTCCTTCCCCTTCTACAAAAAGTAATGGCAGCAGCCAGGATGGTGTCCCCAGTATAAATACAATAGCCCAGGCTATATACCACAGTTTTCTCTGTTCTATTTCCGGCCTGAATTCCAGTTTTTCCATGATCCT
>CAZDXU010000058.1:0-14131 GCA_964509585.1 uncultured Actinomycetota bacterium
TCTTTAAAGTTTTTGTAAAAAAGCGGGCTTAGTACATTGGTAGTATATGAGCTTCCCAAGCTCAAGAGGCGGGTTCGATTCCCGTAGCCCGCTCCAATTATAGTTTATGGTATGCTGGAGAAAAGTTTACTGCAAAAAAATTATACCGCTGCATAAAAAGAGGGTAAAGAAGCAGGCCGGGATGTCTATCCCATCGGATCCCAGGTATGCTGACCCGGATCCGGTAGGATCATATTTATAAATTAAAAGGAGATTTTTGAATATGGCTGATATACTCACAGAACTTGAAAAATACATACCTGAAGATAATCCCAGGAAATGGGCCAAGCTTTCCAGCGATATAGATTACAGGCGGCTGGAGCTGACACTGCTTAAGGAAATACTGATAGAATTAAGACAGATAAATGCTAAATGACTTTAAGCAAAGAAGACCTGCAAAAACTGGTCCCGGATAAAGGCAGCATCCTTGTCACCGGTCCCCCTGGTTCGGGGAAGACCCATACGCTCATACAGCTGGCAGCCTACCTCATCCTTAAAAAAGGCATAGATCCCAGACAGGTCCTGATACTTACATTTAACCGGAGATGGTCCAAGATACTCCGCCAGAAGACGGCAGAAGCGGTGGGAAGAAGCCTGTGGGAGATACCCATAGAGACTTTTTATTCATTCTGCACCGATATTCTGGAATGGAACCGGCTGGAAGAATACCGGAAGGGATCCGGCCCGGGGAAGGGGATAGAAGTGCTTAATTCAGTAGAGCAGTGGGATATGCTTACCGGGGTGGTAAGGGAACTTGATAAGAAAGATTATCCCCATTCATGCAGGTATATCAAGTCCGGCCCCCATGTAGCAGGAAGCTATCTCCAGGAAGTATTCGACTTTATACTCAGAGCTCAGGAAAACCTTATTGAACCGGGAGATCTTCTGGGAAAGTTCATACCGGCAAGGCAGCCCCTGCTGGCGGAACTTTCAGGCATATATTCAAGATACAGCCGCCGCATCGAATACAGCGGCAGATATAACTACGGCCTGCTCCTTTCAAAAACGGCAAGGCTGCTAAAAGAAGATCCTGGAGTAAGAAGATATGCCAGGGACAGGTTCAGGTATATAATCGTAGATGAGTTCCAGGAGACCAATACTGCCCAGTACCGTATTATATCCGGCATAAGTGATGATAACTGCATCTTTTTCGGAAATGGCGACCAGGCCATCTATGGATTCAGGGGATCGGTCACCGATAATTTCAACCAGCTTTATACCAGGTTAAAGGAGCAGGACAGGGTGTTTTACCTGGATAAAAACTACAGGAACAGTCCCGGGATCATCAAGCTTTCCCGGGATATCATAAGTCCCGTCGAAGAAAGGGTGCCCGGGGAAAACAATCCATGCATAACAGACGATGAAGAGGGCGAGATAGAAGTTAAAAGCTTTTCTACAGCCATGGAGGAGACAGCCCATATATGCTGCAAGATAGAAGAACTTAACCGGTCCTGCGGGATAAGGCTGGAGGATATGGCGGTCCTGGTAAAAGGACTGGGATATGAGACCCACCTGATAGAGGATGCATTATCTGGGAACGGCATACCATTTGTCAGGAGGAGTTCCAGGAGCCTTATGGATAATAGATATGTGTCATATATAATAGATTTTTTAAGACTGGCATATATGCTGGCCAGCCATACAGGAGATAAAGATATGATGCCGGCAGGGGGACTCCTGGAAAATATCCTGCTTTCCCATGCGGCAGGCATAGACCCCCTTTTCTTTGCCAGGCTTAAGTCCGGGTACCGGAAGCAGGGCATGAAAAAGACCGGAAGTTTCTGGTCATATATCGAAGATCGCCTGGACGGGGAGGATAATGATGGTACATCCGAAGATGCCTGCAGGGAATACCTTTCCAGGATAATAGGATGTGTCCGCCGCTATTGTTCAGCCATGGCCGGCAGGAATATCCTGGATTTCCTCCAGGATTTCCTGAATGATCCCCTGGTGGGACTTTTTAGATTCCTGGAGGCCGATAGCGCTTATGATACCGGCAGCCAGGCAGTCTCCATAAGTATCGGCGACTATCTCAGGAGCGTGACCGCATATGTGCGGGGGTCAGGATGTACGGATATTGGATCATACCTTGCCTTCCTGGAAAACCTTCAGACAAACCAGTTCCTGGAGGAAGCAGAAGAAAGCACTGAAGAACAGGTGCAGCCGGGGATGGTGAATATAATGAGTTTCCACCAGTGCAAGGGGATGGAATTTGAAGCGGTTTTTATCCCTTTCTTAAACCATGATTACCTGCCTTCAAAATTCAAGAATAACCAGGTGTTTGACGTCCAGCTCTTCAGGAACATGGCGCTGGGAACAGAACTGACCCGGCCAGAGATAAAAGAAGAACATATGAAGGGGGAGATAAGACTTTTCTATAACGGACTCACCAGGGCAAAAAGATACCTTTATGTCACCTCCTGCAGGGCCAGGGCAGCTTCGGCCTTCTTTGAAAGACTGAAAAGCTCCATGGAAGGAATAGAAAGGACAAAAACAGGTCTCCGGGAAGAAAAGACACCCGGAACTGGAGGCAGGGAAACAGACTGGATGATAAAGAAAAAGGCGATGGTAGGACTTTACCGGAGGAGATCAGGTCTAAGGACTGATGAAAAAAGGATGGAAAGCTATCTTGGGAGACTAAGCGCTGCCTATCCTCCGGATAGCTGGTGGAGCCATAAAAGGGTAACGGATAATAAAAATATGCCCTTTGAAAAGTCCGGGCGTTCTTTCTCATCTACCGCGCTTGATACCTACAGGGACTGCCCCTTCAAGTACAAGATACAGCATCATTTCGGAATAGCCGGAAAAGAGAGTATAAATCTTGCCATCGGCAGAGCCTATCATGAGATACTGCACAGGTTCTTTGAGAAGGGACAGGATGATACCAGCCGGGAAAGACTGGAACAAATAACCTATGATGTGATGAAAGATGTAGATTTTGAATTTCCTTCACAGGAAAAGGAGATGACAGAAAAAGCCTTTTCTGATCTTGAAAGGTACCACAGGGAATACCTCCCCCGGGACCCGTCCCTTTCAAGCATGGAAACAGGTTTTAGTTTTGACCTGAAAGGCAATAAGATGAGGGGACGCATCGACCAGATAAATATGGAACCTGGCGGTACTGTAGAGCTGGTAGACTTCAAATCAGGATCTAAGCGGTACAGTCCCCGCGACCTTAAATACGAGATACAGCTAAAGATCTACCGCCTGGCCATGGATGAAGACAAAAGGCTTAAAAAGACCGGGCCGGCAGGCATAAGCATGAAATATTTGAGCCTGGGCGCAGAAAAAAAAGCTGAATATTTCCTTCCTCCTGAATGTTATGACCGGGAAGAGCTGATAGAAAGACTTTTGCAAATGATATCAGGGATAATAAAGGAAAGATTCGGGGCAGAGCCCGACAGCTACCGGACCTGCAGCATGTGCGACTATAAAATATTATGCCCCAGATTTTACCTGAAGATATGATAGAGGCTACCAGACAGCAGATAGAAGTAATAGAAAGCGATGCCCCGCTTAAGCGGGTGATAGCCTGCGCCGGCTCTGGAAAGACGTGGGTCCTTACCAGGAGCATCATCCGTGCCCTGGAAAGCGGGTGGTGCCGTCCGGAAGAGATCCTGGCCCTCACCTTTACCATAAATGCGGCAGAGAACATGCGCCAGAGGATCAGGAGGCTTACAGGGGAAAGAGGCCTTGACCTTGATATGCATACTTTTAATTCTTTTGGCAATGAGATCATATACCAGAACAGTTTTGAACTGGGACTGGGAAAAGACTTCCGGCTCATAACCGGCAGACAGTCCTGGCAGATATTATACCAGGTATTCGGCGAGCTGGACCTTTCAGGAATAAACATAGGAAGAGATACGGGAAAATTCCTGCAGGACCTTCTTTCCTTTATAGAGGATGTGAAGAATAACCTCATATCAGTCAAAGAGCTGGAAAAATACCTTGTTAACAGGCAAAAGATACTGGACAGCTACAGCAGCAAAGCCCTGAGAAGACAGGAAGAGGAAGCAGCCCATGCCGCAGAAAAACTGCTTGAGGTCTACAGGAGATATGAGGCCATAAAAAGACAAAACAATATGATAGATTATTCTGACCAGGTATTCCTGCCCCATATGCTTTTCAGGAAGAGGAAAGCAATAAGGGAGAAATACAGCCAGAAGTACCGGTATATACTTATTGACGAGTTCCAGGATACCAATGTAGCCCAGGCAAGGTTCCTTACCCAGCTTTACAAAAAAGGCTATAACCGGATGATGATAGTAGGGGACGACGATCAGGGCATATATTCCTTCAGGGGCGCCTGTGTAAGCAATATACTGGATTTCGGGCAGTGGGAATGTTTCGGGGACCAGAAGGTAAGCGATCATTATCTTTCGGTAAACTTCAGGTCGGGAGCTGGCATTATCGAGTCCACACACAGCGTGATTAGACAAAACCGGAAACGCTTTGATAAAAAGGTCACTGCCGGGGATAAAAAGAAGGAATCCAGGATATTTTTTAACCTGCACCAGACCCTGGAAGAGGAAGCAGTATCAATAGCCGGGTATATTGAGGACCTTATATTTAATAAGGGCTTAAGGCCCGGAGATATTGCCGTACTGTCCCGGGTAAAAAGATTCCAGGAGATAGCCGGGTCGCTAAAAGCCCGCGGCATAAGGTATGAACTGGTAGGAAATAAAAATTTCTATCATGAGCCGGAAATACTTTTCATGATCTCCTGGCTAAGGCTGATAGATGATATCACAGATGAGATATCTATGACCTATATTTTAAAGTCAGACAGGTACAAAATAGGGGATAGGGATATATTCTTCCTTAAGAGGAGCGGGAAAGACGGCAGCGGGGCAGACCTCATAGACGGCATAAGGAACTGCCGCAGGAACCGGTATCTCAGCCGGGAAGCAAAAGACAGGCTTGGATCATTCCTTGCCAGCCTTCTTCTTTATATAAAAAGGTCAGGAACTCTGGACCTAAAGGAGATAATAAGCCTGATATTTGAGGACTCAGGCCTTTCACGGGAACTCAGGTCCGGACTGGGACCAATTTACCTGTCCAGGATCAGGAATGTGGAAAACCTCATAAGGATAGCGGCAGATTTTAAAAACAGGCCCGGCGATGAGGTCATTGACAGCTTTATAACCTATATAAGGGATGTAGCTGTAACCGGAGACGACCCCGATGCGCTGGAGATAACAGGTGATAATGCTGTAAAACTCATGAGTATCCATGCTGCCAAGGGCCTGGAATTCGAGGCGGTGATCCTACCCATGCTGTGGAAGGACCATTATCTGGGAAGGTCCGGACCCGGGCGGCGTTTTGCCATTCCCTCGGAATTAAGGAAAGACAGCCCCCTGTGGCAGGAGAAAAAATATTTTTCCAGTGCAGGGAAATTCGATGATGCCCTTAGGCAGGAAAGACAAGAGGAGGAAAGGAGGATATTCTATGTGGCCTGCAGCCGGGCCAAAAGCATACTCCTTTTTTCACACAGCCGGTACGGGAGCCAGGAGGACCTTGAGGATGAGGGGAAAAAGCCCAGGGACATGGTTCCTTTTTTCCTTGAACTGGCAGGGGGGAGCTCCCGCATAATACCCCTGGGAGAAGAAGCGGCAGGCTTCCTCAGCCAGATGGGCGCCGGGTGCCGTGAGCATGATAACGGCAAAGAAAAATATTTTGGCAGTGAAGGTAAAAAAACAGCCAGGAAAGGGGCAGAAAGGACAGTCTATGACTGGAAAAGGATAGAGGACAGGCTGGCAGAAGAGGTGGGGATATTTTCCGGTAGGAAAGACCCGGAGGAAATACCAGCGCTTCCAGGAGGATCTCCCAAAGCAGGCAGGATAAGTGCCGTTGCCAAAAATCATGGGTCCATATACCCGCTTACGCCCCTTCTTGACTACCTGGAATGCCCCGCCATGTATAAGTGGAGGTATGTATATTCCATACCGGGAAAATATAATGAAGCCATGGAGACCGGAGAAAAGGTCCATAAGTATATAGAGGATATAAGCAGGCTGCGGTACCGGGAGATCCCTGCGGAAGGCAGCCATATCCTGGCGGGAGCAGATAAAGATATAAGACCTTTTATTGCAGCTTTTTTGGACAGCCGGCTGGCCGGGATAGGTCCCGGCAGTCCAGAAGAGATGTTCCTGGAAAGGCTATTTTATTACAGGGCCCGGGACAGCTTTATAACCGGCAAGCTGGACCGGTTAGACCTCAACGGCAAAAAAGCAGAGATAATAGATTATAAGACAGGGAAAGGCAGGAGTGACAGCCTCCCCGGGAGATACCGGCTGCAGCTTTCAGTTTATATGGCAGCCGTATGCGATATACTGGGGATAGCCCCCGGCCATATCACAGGAAGCATATTATTCCTTGGTGACGGCAAGATAATAACTGTACAGGGGAAAGGTAAGGACATAAAGGATGACATAGGGATATTGACAGATGCCATATACCAGATCAAAAAAGAGAATTTTGACCCTGCGCAGGGCAGGATCTGCAGCACATGCTCCTATAGAAATCTTTGCAGTGACAGCCTATGATAGTTTAACTGACCCTGGTACACCAGTGAGAGAACTCATCTACCCTGTTTTTTACCACATCGAAATAAAGTCTCTGCAGTTTTTTAGTCAATGAGCCCATATCGCCGCTTCCGATCTTTCTTTTGTCAACAGAGCCGATAGGGGATATCTGGGCGCCGGTTCCGCAGAAGAACAGTTCGTCCGCGATATAGAGCTCGGTGCGGTCTATAAGCCTTTCCACAGTCTCTATTCCTTCTATTTTATGGGCCAGTTCCATGACCGTATTCCTGGTTATGCCCTCAAGGATGTCATTAGTCACGGGAGGGGTTATAAGCCTGCCGTTTCTTACCATGAACAGGTTCATGGCGCTGCCCTCGCTTACATGCCTGCCGTCCATGGAAAGCACCAGGGCTTCATCATACCCATTAAGTATGGCTTCCGTCTTCTGCAGGGCGGCATTTACATAAGACCCCGATATCTTGGCCCTGGGGGGTATTGCATTGTCGGGTACCCTGTCCCAGGAAGATATGCACACATCTATGGGTTTGTCTGTATCCAAATACATGCCCATGGGGATGGAATATATGAAAAGGTCCTGCTCATTTCCTAACAGCTTGGGACCTATATTAAGACCGCTGTTATAGGTAAAGGGCCTGACATATGCGTCCTCGGCATAGTCTTCTTTCCTTAATAGCTCCAGGGTTATGTCACAGAGCTCGTCTGCCGTATATTTTACTTCGATCATCAGTATTTTCGAATTGGATATAAGTCTTTCATAATGCTCCTGCATCCTGAAAACATAACTGCTCCCCATATCCTGGTCCCAGTAGCTTCTTATACCTTCAAAAATACCGGTCCCGTACTGGAGAGTATTGGTCCTTATGTCTATCTTTGCTTCATCTATGGGTACTATCTTGCCCTGGAAAAATGCAAAACCGGGATGAGCCATATTGTCCTTCCTAAGTGATCACAAAATAATATTTTTATGATTTTAAAATTTTTTTGGCAAAAAGAAAACCCCGGGTTATCTTTTACCTTAGCTCACGCCTTAGGCTACTCAACATCCTGGGGTCTCTTCCTTAAAACTTTTCTAAGGTCTTTTTAAATACAGCCATACTGTTTACCTGCTTTCGCTGGTCCTCTTCTGGCTCTTTTTAAAAAGTTACCTCCTGTCTTAAGGTAAAATAAACTATATCAGAAACCTGCGGCAAAGTCAAATTTAAAATGACCAGGATGACATCGGTGATGGCGGCCCATACCGGTCCCGGCATCTGGGGTATCTCAGCCTGTCCTGCCATTGTCAGGAGTCTATGATGCCGCCTCCCAGGAGTATGTCTCCATCATAAAAGACTGCAGATTGTCCCGGCGTCACGGAACTTACCTTTTTTTTGAAAAAGACTTTTGCCGTATTCTGCTGTCCCACTTTTATGACTGCCTCCGCTTCAGGCGAGTTGTAGCGTATCTTTACCATGGCGCTGAATTCATCTGCCGGGGGTGATCCCGCTATGAAACTTATATCAGTAAGTATTGCCCGGTCCCGGAAAAGTTCTTCTTTTTCCCCGGCTACTATAATATTTTCTTCCGGTATTATCTTTTTTACATAAAGCGGTCTGGGATGGCTTATGCCCAGCCCCTTCCTCTGTCCAATGGTATAATAGGGAAATCCCCTGTGCTCTCCTATTTGCCTGCCCCGGGTATCAAGTACCCTGCCCTTGCCGGTCTCCTTTATCCTTTTCTGCAGAAACCCATGGTAGCGGTCTCCGGCTATGAAGCATATATCCTGGCTCTCATCCCTGTTTTCCAGGAATGGAAGCAGGTCCCCAGACATATTCCTGACCTCTTCCTTGGCAAGCTCCCCCAGGGGGGTCCTTATGAGGGACAGCTGGGATTGGGACAGCCGCCAGAAGACATAGCTCTGCTCCTTGGACCTGTCCCTGCCTTTTCTTACCATATAGGTACCGCTTTCGTCCAGTTTTTCTACCCTGCAGTAGTGTCCGGTAGCTATATTTCCTGCTCCCAGTTTTCTGCAGGCATCCAGCAGGATGCCGAACTTTATCGATCTATTGCATTCAATGCAGGGATTGGGTGTCCTTCCTTTGAGGTATTCAGCACAAAAAGGACCTATTATCTTTTTTTCAAAATCCCGGGAAAGGTCCACCGTAAAGTGGGGTATTCCCAGGGCCCTGCATACCCTGCGGGCAGAATATATGTCTTTTGACATCCACGAGGTGACTTTTTTATCCGCCCCAAGCTCATCGTCGGGCATGACCTTCATAGTAATGCCTGTGACCGGGAGACCTTTACGGACAAGCATCAGGGCAGCCACGGAACTGTCCAGCCCTCCGCTCATGGCCGCTGCCGTCCCGCTGTCAGGGAGGATATCACTATCTGTAATACTTTCAATATACGAAGAAAGCATGGCATGATATGCTCCCAGGGCCACATTGAGCGAGTCTTTCCTGTTTTCAGGAAAGACGCCCAGCTCCTCCTCTATATCTTCTTCCCATATGCGGGAAGCGTCAGGAAGTGCCTTACCCTTTGCCAGGACAGTCACGCAGCTGGAAGCTGCTATTGAATAGGAGCAGCCGAAGGTCCGGAAACCAATATCCTTTATCTTTCCATCTTCTATAAGGCCATAGTACATCACTATGGTGCCTGATTTGAGGCTGGAGTCTTTGCCAATGCAGTTATATGAGCCAGGGATGCCAGCATTCCGGGGATCTTCAATATGTCTTTTAAATGCGGGATTTAATGTATTCATCTGTACCAAGTGTTTTGTTTGGCTAATTATATGATATTAAGTAAAATAAATGTAGACAGTCTGTTCTGTCTATTTGGTATCGGTTTGTAAGGAGCAGTCTTGGACCATGGATTTTTTACGGATGTCATTCCGGGAGACAGGTTTTATTATAACCGCCTGTTCCATGATTATATTTTTGAATACAGCCGGCTTAAAGGTTTTTTCCGGTATGACCATGAAAGTCTGGGATCATTTAAAGAACGTATCCAGGAAATAGGGAAGACCTATGATGAAGGATACAGGGCAGCCGTAGTCCCGCTGCTGGAACAGATGAACCGCAGGCTTGGAGCCGGGGAAAAGACCATGCAGAATATATCAAGGCTGGGGAAGGCTGGTTCGGTAGCAGTCATAGGCGGACAGCAGCCAGGCCTTTTTACCGGTCCCATATTTATTATATACAAGATAATAACCATCCTTAAGCTCAGCCGTTTTATACAGGAAAATACCGGTGCGGAAGTCATACCCTGTTTCTGGAATGCATCGGATGACAGCAGCCTGGACCAGGCAGACCGGCTGGGAATAGCGGGTGACCCATATGATGAGATAATGCTGGACACCTCCGGAATCAGTCAGGACACCAGGCTTTCTCATGTGCGCCTTGATAGCTCCTGTTATGAGGATGTGATCAAGAAGATGGAACTAATCATGACCGGCACCGGGACGGGAAAAGAGTGGATCCGGTTTTTAAAAGGCTCGCTCGATTTTCTGGCTGCAGGAAAAGATGATAATAGCATAGGCCTGACAGATCTCTTTTCCCATATAATCCTCAGGCTGTTTTCTGAATGGGGACCTGTCATAATAGACCCATCTGATGCAGGCCTTAAGAAACTGGGGCGAAGTTTTTTGGAATGGGACATGAAGAACCATGCCGGGGTAAAAAGAAGCATACGGGAAAAAGGAAAAAGCCTTATAGATGCAGGCTATCATGCACAGCTGGAGCCAGGCAAAGATGTCCTGGATTTCTTTATCAACAGGGATGGCGTCAGGTCCAGAGTCTCTATCGATCCAGGGGGAAAGTATGGATCTGGGGGAGAGAAGTATTCTGCGGAAGGTCTTTTGGAAATGGCTGACAGGGACCCTTCTTCGATCAGCTGGAACGTGGTACTGAGGCCCCTGATACAGGATACTATATTTCCGGTGGCTGCCACTGTCTGCGGTCCGGGAGAGATCGGCTATTTTGCCCAGCTGGAAGGAGTTTACCGGTTGAGAGGCATTGGAATGCCCATCATATACCCCAGGCTTTCAGCTACCATTTTGGAAAAAAAGATATGCGGATATATGGAAAAGACGGGAATAGATAAAGACCTGCTGGCTCTTGACAGGCAGGATGCTTTGGAAAAAGCACTAAAAGGCAGTCAGGGGAAAGACCTGGAAAGGATAATAGGGGGCCTGGAAAGGGATATTTATTCCAGCATAGAGAATGCCAGGGACAACCTAGAAAAAAACGGACTAGACACCCTTAGTTCTTTTGACCGTATAAGAAGGAACCTTGGCAAAGAGATAAAAGTGCTGTCTCAAAAGCTGCTTTCGGCACTTAAAAAACAAAACCAGCTGCTGGTAAAAAGCATTGACAGGATATATGCGGAACTGTTCCCGGACGGCATGCTGCAGGAAAGAAAGGCAAATATATTCTACTATGCAGGCAAATACGGAATGGATATTATAAATAAGCTGTATGATTCATACAGGCCATTTAAAAAAGGGCATATCCTTATATACCCTGAAGTAAGAGATAAACATGAAAAATGAGAAGATAGATGTGATTGCATTCAGTCCCCATCCTGACGATGCCGAGATGGGCTGCGGCGGACTGCTCCTCAAGATGAAGCATAAGGGCTACCGGACCGGCATAATCGACCTCACCAGGGCGGAACTTTCTACAAACGGCGACCTTAAGACCCGCAAAGCCGAGACAGAAAAAGCTTCCGGCATACTGGGGCTTGATATAAGGGAAAACCTGGGGCTTGAGGATGCAAATATAGTAAATGATAAGGCCAGCCGTATAAAGATAATAGAAGCTGTCAGAAGGTACAGGCCGGAACTGGCGCTTATCCCTTATCACTCCGACAGGCATCCGGACCATGAGAACTCATATAAACTGCTAAAGGATGCGCTGTTTATATCGGGACTGGAAAAATTCAGTACCGGTGCCGGTTCTCACAGGCCTGCAGTAATACTGAATTATATGCTGCATAATGAGTTCAAACCCAGTTTTATAGTCGACATCTCCGATTACTATGACCGTAAGCTCAAGGCGGTTTCTGCCTATGAGTCTCAGTTTTACAGCGATACTGCCAAAAAGGTGATGACCCATATAGCTTCCAAGCATTTTTTTGATGTCATAGACAGCAGGCATCAGTGCATGGGCCTCAAGATAAAAGCCCGGTTCGGGGAACCTTATTATATGGAAGGAACCATAAGGATAGACGACCCCATAGATTTTTTTAATTATATTAAAATACCATCCTGACAGGAGGAATGCAGTACCATGAAGATAGGCATTACATGTTACCCCACTTATGGCGGAAGCGGGGTGGTGGCTACAGAGCTGGGCATGGAGCTGGCCAGGAGAGGACATTGCGTACACTTTATAAGCTATGAGATGCCGTTCAGGCTTGATCATTATTACAAGAATATCTGCTTTCATGAAGTGGAGATGCTGGAATATCCCCTGTTCAAGTACCCGCCCTATAGCCTTTCCCTGAGCGCCAAGATGGCTGAGATAATAAAAGCGGAAGACCTTGATGTGCTTCATGTCCACTATGCCATGCCCCATGCAGCTTCAGCATATCTGGCCCGTCAGATAGTAGGCAGGGACAGGATAAAGATAATCACTACCCTGCATGGTACGGATATCACACTGGTGGGAAACCACAGGTCTTTCCACGCCATAACAAAATTCAGCATAGAACAGAGTGACGGGGTGACCTGTGTATCCGAATACCTTAAAAAGACTACACTTGAGACTTTTGACATATGCAGGGATATGGAGGTGATCTATAACTTTGTAGATACCGGTGTCTACAGGAAGGACTGTAAGCTTAAAAATACAGGCCTGGTGGAAGAAGGGGAGATGGTTGTCTCCCATATCTCCAATTTCCGTCCGGTCAAGAATATTGTAAGCATAATCAAGGTATTCTGCAATATAAGCAAAAAGGTAAAGAGCAGGCTTATTTTTGCCGGGGATGGTCCCGAGATGTCAAAGATAAGGAATATGGTAAACCGGCTGGACCTTGAAAGTAAAGTGGTATTCCTGGGAAGGCAGGATGATGTAATACCTCTTCTGAATATAAGCGACCTGTATATGCTTCCCTCAAAAAGCGAGAGCTTCGGCCTGTCTGCCCTGGAAGCAATGAGCTGCAGCGTACCGGTAATAGGTACATCAAAAGGCGGTTTAAGGGAAGTAGTGGAAGACGGGATAAGCGGATATATATGCGACCCTGACGATATAGATAATATGAGCAGGCGGGCCATCTCCATACTTGCGGGAGAAAATAAGCGCCTGGAAATGGGCAGGGCTGCCAGGAAAAGGGCAGCTGATTTTGACTCAGGTCTGATAGTGGATAAATACCTGGACTACTACAAGAAGGTGCTGGAAGGCCGTTAGAGATACTTCAAAATTATTTTTAAAGATTTATTTTTATAAGTATTACATAAAAAATTAGATAAATTTTAATCTTCATTGACGGTACCGGGAAAAAAAAATATAATTCTCATAAATAAAGTTCATGGTAATATTAAACATATCAAGGGAGCTATAATGGCAAGAAAATTTATGAAGGCAGCAGTATTCCTGGTTGTCCTGGCACTCATGCTCAGTTTTGCAGGGATGCTGGCAGCCCAGCCGGATGAATATGAGCTTACATCGCAGGACAAAGTATTATTGACCCAGCCCTCAGTCTGCTTTATAACCTCATATTTCTGGGGTTATGTGCTTGACCCGTGGGATAATACCTGGAGTAATGCTTATTACTGGGCCTTTGTGGGGACAGGATTCTGTGTAAATCCTGATACCGGCCACATCGTAACTGCCGGCCATATGGTGGAGATCAGCGCTGCTGATTTCAAATATGATCTTATTTATACCTATCTTATTGATACATATGGAAGCGGGCTTGATGGCTGGACCGACGCAGACTGGAACTGGGCCTATGAGAATACAAAGGTGGAGGGATATGACGGCGGCGACTATGACCTGGAAGTATATGTACAGTTCAATACCGCCAATGCCGGGATACCTGATGATCCCACCAGTATGGATACCTTTATCAGGGCGGAGCTTATTGATTACAGCGGCTGGGAGCAAAGGGACCTGGCGCTTATCAGGATACAGCCCCAGACGGGAAGGGCCCTTTCCTCGGTGACGATAGGAGATTCTTCCATGATGGAGATACAGGACCAGCTGACCATAATCGGCTATCCCTGGACATCTGACATAGGCCAGAATAATGTTTTAAGCCCCACCATAACCAGCGGCAATATAAGCGGCAGGATAATGCTTAGCGGTACTGAAGTGCTGCAGATCCAGGGGGATGCCAGGCCGGGCAACAGCGGGGGGCCGGTCCTGAACAATGACGGGCTGGTAGTGGGCATACTCACCATGGGCACCGATGATACTAATAATTACCTTAGGCCTTCCAATGATGTAATGGAGATGCTTAACCGCAATGGCGTTACCAATAAGATGGGGATGATAGACGAAGAATTCAAACAGGGCCTGGTAAATTACAGGTTAAAACACTTCACCAAGGCTATCGAGCATTTC
>CAZDXU010000059.1:0-8514 GCA_964509585.1 uncultured Actinomycetota bacterium
TCCTCTTCAAAGGGATAAGTCCAGTCACCCTTAAAGTATATGGCATTTATAAGGTACATGACGGCAGCAGGGGGTATCTCGTCTATCATGTCCTCTATCTTTTGCCTGGTGGCATCGGATATCCAGCCGTTTATGATATCCACTGCCCCCGGATCTGAAAAATCAAGTTTCCTCACCCCGGAGTTGTAGTATTTCTGATTTGTCTCCAGGAAATCCTCTTTGACATCAAAGTCCTGCCTCTGCCATATGGAGTTGGCTATGCTTAGTTCCACGCTCTTGTCTGCGCTCAAAAGGCTTATCATCAGATCGGAAAAACCCTGGTTCAGCTCTTCCATATCCATACCCTCAAACTCCATGGCATCTGCCATGGCCAGCGAAGTCTCACCGGCTGCCCCGTTATATACCATGGCCAGGGCCAGCAGTATAGAAAGAGGCGATATGAAGATATTAATCCCCTCATCCTCAACTATGAGCTGATTGAAAATATTAAATGCAAATCTGGTATTGGCGCTTACCAGGCCCTGGTCCAGGTCTTCCACCATTTCATCAGCCCTGTCCTCCGATACCTGCGTCAGCCCTTCTTCAGCGGAGACTCCCCTGCATCCGGCGCCGGCTGTTAATAATGCTGCTATTATCACAGCTGCAAAGACTGCTTTTAAATATTTCATCTTTTCCTCCATAAAAAACTGGATCAATATATATATACGGGACTTATCTGGTAAAACCGGGGTATTATTCAAAGATGCCGTTTATAAGGATATTCATACTGGTATCATCTTCCTGTATGGCTATGATTTCCTGGAGCCTTTCTCCCCGTTTAAAATCCTCGAAGTCAAAACTCCTGGAACCGGTAACCTCTGCTTCAGCATTAAGGATTACAAGCTCTATATACCCGGTAAATGCAAGTTCCGGGTCGATTGCCTCGATATTGAAAAACACTTCCAGGCCTTCCCCGGATTCGGCAATCCAGTAAAGTAAAAGCAGGTTTCCGGCTACTATCTCTCCCGGCTTTCCCATGACTTCCAGGTCAAGGTAAAAATCTGCATCCACCTTTCCCGGCCCCGAAGGAATATCGGGCACCTGGTCCATCTCCAGGGCAAAGTCTTCGCTTTCTTTCATGACATCCGATGCCTCTTCTGCCGCTTGTCCTGCATCCTCTTCTTCTGCCGCCATAGCCATTTGTTCTTCCTCTGCCCCGAAATCACCTTCAGCCATTTCCCTTGTCTCCGATAAGGGAGAATACCAGCCGAATGTCCGGAACAGGCCCCAGGAACCAAAGCCGATCACCAGCAGGGCAGCAAAGGCAATACCCAGGGTCTTTATCCAGTCCCTGGACGGGGACGCATGACCTGCTTCGATCATTACCTCATCGCCGATCTCCAGTTCTCCCTGTCCCACATGCTGCTTAACGAACCTGCCGTCGGGAGTAACCGCGATGCAGTAACTCTTATGAATTTCTATTACAACTGCTCTCATATCATTTACCATCCCGGCCGATATCTATATAACTGAATCCAGACACAATGGCAAGGACCATGGCTATTATATATATTCGGCCCCTTTCAAGTTTTTTCCGGTGTATGGCTATCTTTGCCTCTATTTCCTTTATGGGAAGCCTTTTGGTATCCATGAGGACCTTAAGCAGAAAACCGTCACCGGCTATCATACTGGAGATCTCCTGGTACTTTTCCTTCAGGGCCTGTCTTTTGGGAGAGACCTGCGCCAGCCGGGTAATATCTATATCCCATTTGTTCAGGAGTCCGGCATAGGCTGCCACTCCCGCCTTCCTGTCTTCTTCTTCTGCCTCCAGCTGGTAAAGCTCTACCGACTGTTTTTCCCAAATATCTTCTTCATATTCTTCGCCGGTGACTTCACGACCATGTTCCAGCTTCCGGTAATGGTCTATGAGGCGAAGGGAGATGACCATCCTGGCAAATGATAAAAACTTTGCCCTGTCTGCCTTAAATGAGCCTACGGCTTCCCTAAATGCCATAAGGGCTACCGAAAGTTCATCATCCCTGCCGTATTCCAGGTACCTTCCCACCCTTTTCTGGGCCACGCTGGCTATAAATGGCTTGAATTCTTTTATAAGAGTGTTCAGTCGGTCATTGCTGCCCCGGGCACTTACGACCCTTTCCTCAAGTGTTTCCCTGTGGATTACCATATATCTCTATTTTACCGACTTACCGCTTAACAGTTCTTCCAGTATACCTTCCAGGGACTTTTCCAGGCCCTCCAGGTATTCCGCTATTTGACTTTCCTTCATCTTTCCCGATGCAACAAGCTTTTTCCTGGCAGCAATATCTTCCTTCAGGCTGGATATCCTGTATTCGATCTGCTCAAAATTAAGGCCTTCCGACGCTATGGACCTCCTCAGCCTTGCTACCTCCTTTTCCAGGTCCCTGGGTCTTTCCCGTGACTGGATAAAGAGGATTATTACTGCGCCGGCCAGTATAGTTATTATCACATATAATGCTGCCATATTATTTATTATACATGAATGTCAATCATTTAAAATATGATAGGTTAGTAATCTAAACTAAAATCTTAAAATTAGGAGTATTGCAGCACATATAATACAATATATATTAAAGGAGATTATTATGAGACTTGATACAGCAGTATTCGGCGGAGGGTGCTTCTGGTGCCTGGAGGCCGTTTTTAAGATGATAAAAGGGGTAAAAAATGTAGAGTCAGGCTATGCCGGAGGATCTGAAGAAGACCCCTCATACGAAAAAGTATGTTCGGGAACCACCGGACATGCGGAAGTTGTAAGGATACAGTATGACCCTGAAAAGGTATCATACCGGCTGCTCCTGGAAATATTCTTTGCATCCCATGACCCCACCACTTTAAACAGGCAGGGAAATGACATAGGCACCCAGTACCGCTCCATAATACTTTATACCACCCCGGAACAGGAAAAACTGGCCAGGGACTATATGGGTGAGCTTAAGGATGAAAAGTCATACCCGAATATGATAGTAACTGAAGTAGGGCAACTGGAGAAGTTTTATAAGGGCGAGGATTACCACCAGGATTATTTTGCCAATAATGAGAGGGCGCCCTACTGCCGGGCATTGGTAAGCCCCAAGGTCAATAAGGCAAAAACCAAATTTGCCTCGATGCTTAAATAGATTCTTAAGCTTCCTCGACCGTCAGGCTTCTCAGGTGTATTCCCGCCAGGGAATAACTGATAGCATAAGGTATGAGACCCGGATGCTTTACTGATACCCAGAGAAGCAGCAGCCAGAAATATTTTCTTCCGCTGTTTTTTATTCCCAATATCCACATCGAACCGAATAATGCCCTTAGCTGGAATTTCTGTATCTTTATCCTGTATACTTTCCTTTTTGGGGGTTTGAACTCCCGTATGAAAGTCTTTATCCGTTCATTATAGTCTCTTTGATCATAAATAGTATCAAGTATCCTCTTATACCCGCTAAACAGTATCTTCATATCCATCTTTGGCTTGAAATTCATAGTAGAAAAAAAAGTATTATTTGCAGATGATTCCTTCAGGATCCTGTTGGAATCTGAGAGCCTCTTATGGAGTTTTGTCTCTGGAAGAGCGGTAAGAAGGCCTACCATAGCAGTCACTATGCCGCTTTTCTGTATAAAGTCTATCTGCCTCTGGAAGATAGTAGTCGTATCACTGTCAAAACCAACGATAAAGCCTCCCTGGACTTCAAGTCCAAAATTCTGCAGCTTTTTTACAGAACCGACAAGGTCCCTGTCCCTGTTATGATATTTGCTGCATTCCTTCAGGCTGTTTTCATCAGGTGTCTCGATGCCCACAAAAACTGTAGAAAATCCGGCCTCTACCATAAGTTTCATGAGTTCTTCATCATCAGAAAGATTTATAGATACCTGCGTATTGAAAGTAAAGGGATATCTTTTTGACTTCTGCCATTCTATCACGGCAGGAAGGATGACATTTTTCAATCTGGCTTTGTTGCCGATAAGGTTATCATCCACAAAAAACACATTTCCCCTCCAGCCAAGATCATAGAGCTTATTAAGTTCGGCTATTACCTGTCCACTGGTCTTGGTCCTGGGCGTCCTTCCATTCAAGACCACCACATCGCAGAACTCACAGTTAAACGGACAGCCCCTTGAATACTGTAGACTCATGGAGTGATAGCTGAATATATTTATAAGCTTCCAGTCAGGCACTGGCGTGCTTTTTATATCTGGATAATCCTCCGCCCTGTAGATCTTTTTTAGCCTGCCCCGGTATACATCATCGACAAAACCAGCCATAGTCTCCTCTGCTTCGCCTAAAAACAGGTGGTCCACCATTGAGGCATCTATGCTTCCTGTGGTAAAAAGAGGTCCTCCTCCCACCACCGGCTTGCCTTCCTGTTTGATGATCTCGATCAAGCTTAAGGCTGATTCTTTCTGTACTATCATCCCGCTTATAAGGACATAGTCTGCCCAGGATATGTCAGAACTGTTTAGCTTTTCGGTATTGAGGTCAACCAGTTTTTTTTGCCAATGATCCGGAAGCATGGAAGCCACAGTCAGCAACCCCAGAGGCGGATAAGCAGCCTTCCTTCCCAGTATCTTCATCACATTTTCAAAACTCCAGAATGTCTTTGAATATTCCGGATATAACAGTAATATATTTTTATTTTCTTTTTCCATTGGATTTTCTACTTACTTTTTTTATAGGTTTAACCTTCCTGCCTTATATGTATAAGATCTATGACAGGTAAAGATGATTGTTATAAGAAAAGAAAGCAGACCCTGATCTATCAGGATCTGCTTTTTTAGATCTAATACCTTCTATTGAAGTTTCGATCGCTTCTTGGCTTCTGAGGTCGAGCTTCGTCTATTTTTAAAGTTCTTCCTTCATATTCTGAACCATCAAGAGCATCTTTGGCCTTTTCGGCTTCTGCGCTGCTTGACATCTCAACAAATCCGAAACCTTTGTCTCCTATCACATTAGCTGATTTTACATCACCATGTTCCGAGAAAAGCTTTTCCAGATCTGCATTTGTTACAGAATAGCTTAAGTTTCCTACATATAGTTTGCTGCCTTGCATATTACCTCCTCTCAAAATAAATTATTTCTCCGCGCTTTTCGATATTTTAGTCAGTGAGGTAACAGAAGGTAACAAGTAGCCCTTAATTAAAATACTACAAACAAAAGAGAGTTTTCTAAAATAAACAAACCCCGGGTAATCTATTACCGTAACCTTTCGACCTTAGGCAACATGATACCTTCGGGGCCTGGTCCTTTGAAACATTTACGGGCTTTCTATAAATAAACCTACTTTTTGCATTCTTTCGTCCGCAAATTTTAATAACTACGAAACTTCCCAGTTTCAAAGGCTGAGCCTATTATATTAAATATAAACAGTTTTGTGAAATATTTTTTTAAACTTTTCTAAAAAGAATTTTTAGACGGCCGATGAGTTTCTTTGCTTCATATTCTGCCCCTGATAATAAAAAGACTTTATCGCTTGATAAACCTATATATTTTATTGTTTCTTTCATTATATTAAATTTTATAATTACTGAGAATTTAAGCAAGTATATAATAAAATATATTTTTTAAGATTTTAAGTTAAATCATTCAATATTTTTTATACTTGATATGTTCAAGCTTTTATAGGGAATTAATACCGTAAAATCCCCGGCAGCATAGGGTCCCACCTGGTAGGCGGGAAACTTTATTACTAGGCCCCGGGGTGATATTAACCAGCTGGTAAAAGTGTCTGTATAGGAAGGATCGGTGCCGTCCTCTATCCACTCTTCATCCGGCATAAATCCCCTATCCTGCATCTGGTAGATAAGGTCCATCCTGCAGTATTCGGATATGGCACCCATATAATCATATTCTTCCTCAAACAGGTCCCCCAGATCCAGGATCCGGTTTTCCTGGATACTGAAATTTATAGTCTCAAAGTACAGCATCCCGTGGGCGCCGCCCATATAGGGATCTATATCAAGGCATAGCGATATGATATTTTCATCAAAAGTTATGACTTCATAATCTACCGCCAGAAAGCAGGTAATATTTTCATCATCATAGTCATAGGATGATACTTCTGTCTTAAAGTCACCGATCATCGGTTCAATAAGTCCGTCATATACTGAACTGTTTATACTGTCATCAAGCCCCCCGGCATAAGCAGACTGGAACCGGGGATAAGCTATATCAATAATATACCTGTCTTCATCATTATGTCCATGATAGCGGCTGTCATCTATCCTGCTGTAGCCCGCCGAAGCGCCCTTGAACTCATTTATCTGCAGAAGATACATGATATCATCAAATACCCCGTACCACCTGTTTGCCTCTGGTCCGGCATTCCCTGAGCTAAGTGCATCATAGAAGCCCTCTTTTCCCCCGCCTGCCCAAACCTTTTTATCCAGGCAGTTTATCTCATCGGCTGTGAAGTATTCTTCAACTTCTCCTATTATCTTTTCCCTGTCTGCTGCCAGGGTTATCTTTACCTGATATCCGTTATTATAGAAGACTGCGCTTTTTTCAAAGGCGGCATCACATATATCATACCTTGAAAACACTATATATTCTTTTACATATACGCCTCCCAGCTCGATTACTTTTCTTGAGGGCGGATAGGAAAAATCATTATCCGGTCCGAAGTCTCCAACTGCAAGTGCATCCCTTTCATCTTCGGCATATTCCTTCATGGTTCCCTGCATGGATGCTATTTCTTCAATGCTGACATTTAGCCACAGGCTGCTGTATTCCGGATCGCCGCATAGACATGAGCACAAGGTCAGGTCATCATGGGGATAGATAAATACAAAGTCAGCCTGGCTGTTCTGGAACATGATATTGTTTGATACTTCTCCAGCCTCTTCATCTCCAGGATTTGCGTTTTCATCCCTATTGGAAGAACCGCTGCTTTCTGTAACAGTATTTTCTCCTTCCTTGATGGTAATATCCTGATCGGTGCTTTCTTTTTCATCATCCAGGGTTATACATGAGCTCTGGAGAGCCATTATAGTAATAATTAAAAACAAAATAACCGGCAGCTTTTTCATATTAATCCCCTCTTACAGAATGCATTTCCTTCCTGTAGAAAACTGCTTCATAATCGATTATTTCCCTATCTTCTGATATTATCCAGGGTACATCCTCGCGGGAATAATCCTTTATCTCCCTGGCATTCATCGATGACAGTTTCCTTATTTCATTATCTATTAATTTTATCTTCCTCCCTGTAAACATGGTCATATCCGCTTCCCTTAGCGGTGTATACTTTACCAGGTTATATTTATGAAGCATTACACTATCTTTTTTAATGGATTTATTTTTTATACTTTGTCCAAAAATACTTTCATCTTCATGTCTGTTTCCTATCAATTCATTTTGCTTCCATCTATTTGATTAGAATATTTGTATCTAATAACAAAATTATATCATTTATTATTTGTCGTCATAATATGCGAAAAAAAATATATAAAAAACCAAAAAGATATTATTTGATCCAATATTACCATATCATATTTATTAATTTAAATACATATTTATGTATTTATACATAGTGTCAGGACAAAATATTTTTCTTCTATCAAGGTCCCCAAAGATTATTGCAGCCCAAAATAATTAAAAACAGTAATAAAAACTTTATTGACTTCTGGTTATTTTGGGAATAATATTAGCGCGAAATCTGCAATTTAGCAGATTAAAACTTTACCCGTAAAGGAGTAAGAGTTGGCTACAAAAAGCAAAAAAGGCGGAAAGAAAAAAGGTAAATAACCTTTGGCCAGAGTCCTGTATCCTTAAAAAATACAGGACTTCTGATATGCAGGGCCCTTATCCCCCATCCTTATTAACTTTGTTTTTTTCTATCCTGGTCAAAGACCATATTATTTGAAAAGTAAAACTACAATTATCTCAGGTTTGAAGTAAATGATGGTGCGGTTTCAGAGATAAGATTATTTCATATGATGCCATAGAAAGAGGTCAGATCAGGTGCTTTTCCCGGCAGGATCTTTTTCAAAAAGCTCCATGGCATATCCCGAGACCATCTTATAGGCCGCCTCCATCTCCTCTATAAAATCCCTTTCCGAGCGCCAGAACGGGATATGCCCCAGCCTCCTGGGCATAGCCGCATGCAGTTCTGCAGGCACGATGGCGGTTTCCCTGCCAGTATCCTTTTCATACTTCCAGAACTCATTATGGCCTGCCGGGAGAGGTTCGGGCTTCATGATCTTATTTTTTCCTTCTCCTTCTCCTTTTCTCAGGGCATTTAAAAATAATTCCTTTTTCATCCCCTTAAGCTCAAACAGGATAAAGGGGTCATTGTCAAAAGCTTCTGCTATTATGTAGAATACAGCGGCAATGTGCTTGCATGGATTTGACCAGTCGGGACAGCTGCAGCCTGTCTTTAAGTCTTTTTCTTTTTCAGGGAAAAGGGACAGCCCCTCATTCTTGAATACCTGCTCTATATCGGCCGGCATGTCATTCCCCAGGAGAAGGGCTGCAAAAATAGGCTTTTCCATAAGCCTGGCAATGACTTTCTGCCACTG
>CAZDXU010000060.1:0-1619 GCA_964509585.1 uncultured Actinomycetota bacterium
TTAAACTGGCCGACGGTGCCGTCACCTGCGCATTTTCCTGCCATCTCCTCCAGCCTGTCCCCGCCTATACCGATATCTGCCAGCCTGACAGGAAGACCGACCTCCCTGTAATAGGCTTCCATGCGGTCTATGCCTTCCAGGACAGTACTTTCCTTATCCATCGAGCCTGCATCTACATCCCATACCGTTTCAGCAAAACGGGCAAATTTATCCATGTTTTCCCGGTATACATATTTCATCCAGGCAGGAAATATGATAGAAAGCCCGTCTCCATGGGGTATGTCATATATGGCTGAAAGCTCGTGCTCTATCAGATGCGATGCCCAGTCACCTGTCTTTCCGGTGGCCAGGAGATTATTATGGGCAATGCTACCGGACCACATTATCTCAGCTCTGGCATCATAATCCTTAAGGTCCTTAAGCACCAGCCTGGTATTATTTATTACAGTCTTCATAGTTGCTTCCGCCAGGCGGTCTACCAGGTCTGTGTTTGGCACCTGTGAAAAATATCTTTCATAGATATGGGCCATTATATCCGATATGCCGGTCACAGTCTGCCGTTTAGACAGGGTAAATGTCAGCTCCGGGTCCATTATAGAGAATTTTGCATACAGGGGTTCCCCGCCCGATGCCCTTTTAAGCCAGCCCTCTTCTTTTGTTATGACCATATCCGGGCTAACTTCGCTGCCGGCAGCAGGTATGGTAAGCACCACCCCCAGCGGGATGGCAGTCTCTATGGCAGGCCTGTTATCGGAAAAGAAATCCCATACATCACCTTTATAGAGAGCCCCGGCAGCGATGGCCTTGGCAGAGTCGACCACGCTGCCTCCGCCCACTGCCAGGATAAAATCAATATTTTTCTTCCTGCATATATCGATACCCTCCCTTACCAGGCTTAACCTGGGATTTGGCTGGACGCCGCCCAGCTCTACTGTCTCAATACCCTCCTGCCTGAGGGAATCCATGACCCTGTCGTAAAGGCCGGTCTTTTTTATGCTGCCTCCGCCATAATGGAAGAGGATCCTTTTCCCGTACTTCTTTGTCTGTCTGCCTGCTTCTTCTTCGGCTGCCTTTCCGAATATTATCCTGGCGGGACTGTAAAAAGTAAAATTTTTCATCTAACCTCCCTGGTTGTGCAAGACTTTTATTATATATTATACCAGACGGGCAGATGTTTTCATGCCGCAAAGCGGGCCATAAGCCGGTGCATCCCATAAGCTATGAATAATTCCAGTGCCGTGAACATAAGGGCAAGAATTGACGGGAATAAAAGATGCCTGGTAAAAAGCCTGTCAGCCTTCTGGGAGAAGCCCGGGATCAAAAGCATCATGGTAAGGCTTACAAAAAAGAAGGTCAGTATCACCGAAATGCCTGAAAAATAATAGTAGAAACTTCCCAACCAGGCAGGCTGAATAAGTGTAAAGACTATGAATGCAGCCAGGATCAGGCAAAAGGCTAAAAACTGAATGGGTCTTGCAAATATCCTTGTCTTTTCAGGTTTTTTGTAATACTGGAAATTAAAGACCGGATAAAGCACGGTTATAATGGCAGCGCCGCAGAGGGTGCCGCTGGAAAACCTTATAATATTATTAGTCTCATACAGCCCCAGGTAGGAAGCC
>CAZDXU010000061.1:0-2674 GCA_964509585.1 uncultured Actinomycetota bacterium
GTGCCTGTATAAATTAATTTTGAGACTTTAAGGTCTGATTATTTTGAAGAAACTCCTATTTCGCCAATACTATCTAAAACTTCCTGTATAATATATATATTAATATGGAAAAAAGCAAGTATATTTTTTTAAGGGGTGAACGATGATAACAGGGGCCTCAGCCTGGCGGCCCCTGTTATCATATTGTTGTCTAGACTTTGGGTAGGTTCTTAAGCGATTCCTTTATCTTCTCTTCCGGATACTCATAGTCTTCCAGCTCTCCGTCAAGATATTTATCATATGCTGAAAGATCAAAGTGTCCATGTCCGCTGAAATTAAATACTATTACCTTTTCCTCCCCGGTCTCCTTGCACTTAAGGGCCTCTTCCACAGCCGCCCTGATCGCATGCGCCGTTTCAGGTGCAGGTATTATTCCTTCAGTATTGGCAAAATCCACTGAAGATCTAAAAACAGGATTCTGCGGCAGCGCCAGTGGTTCTATTACATTTTCATTTACCAGCAGGCTTACCTGAGGCGCCATTCCATGATACCTTAGCCCGCCGGCATGTATCGGTTTTGGCATAAAATCATGACCAAGAGTGTACATCTTTGCAATAGGAGCCATTTTTGCGGTGTCGCCATAATCATATACAAAAGGACCCTTGGTAAGAGTGGGGCATGCTATAGGTTCAACGGCCACTATCCTTAGATCCTTACCGGCTAATTTGTCAGGGATGAACGGAAATGCAAATCCGGCAAAATTGCTGCCGCCGCCTACGCAGGCGATCAATATATCCGGTTCTTCACCGATCTTTTCCAGCTGCTTTTTAGTCTCCAGTCCTATTATGGTCTGATGCATGAGCACATGGTTCAATACGCTCCCCAGGGAATATTTGACGCTGCCTCCGCTCTTTGCTGCAACCTCCACTGCCTCGCTTATAGCCATCCCCAGGCTTCCGCTGCAGTTTGGATCACCCTCCAGTATGGCCCTGCCGGATTCTGTGGTTTCCGAAGGAGAAGCAATGCACTCTGCCCCCCATACCTTCATCATGAATTTACGGTATGGTTTCTGGTCATAGCTGCATCTTACCATATAAACCGTAAGCTCCATATCCAGAAGGCTGCAGGCAAATGCCAGCGCACTTCCCCACTGTCCGGCGCCTGTCTCAGTAGTAAGTTTGTTTATACCTTCTTTTTTATTGTAGTAGGCCTGGGCTACCGCAGTATTAGGCTTGTGGCTTCCCGCAGGGCTGACGCTCTCGTTCTTGTAATATATCCTTGCAGGGGTATCCAGGAATTTTTCAAGTTCTTTAGCCCTTACCAGGGGAGAGGGCCTCCACATCCTGTAGATCTCTATAAGCTCTTCCGGGATATCGATAAATCTTTCCATGCTTACTTCCTGCTTTATAAGCTCCATGGGAAAGAGTATCGACAGGTCCTCCGGAGTCAGGGGCTTATTAGTCCTGGGGTTCAGGGGCGGTGCAAGAGGTTTTGGCAGGTCCGGATTTATATTATACCACTGCCTTGGCATCTCCGCTTCTGTAAGGAATATCTTCTTTTCATAATCCTTTGCCATTTTTCACTTCCTTTCTTATGTATGATCTATTTTATAAAATAAAAAAACCTCCCATATCTCTACCATCTGTAGAGACGAGAGGTTTGAATTTCCCGCGGTGCCACCCTACTTCACATAGGGACTGTTATATATAGTCCTTCTGTGCGCTTAAGTTTCCAGATACATAAATATATATCCTGTCCTCTGGTAACGGAGGAAGCCGGACTGCCATACTCTCCCTTAGGGATTTGGGACAGCCACCTCACAGGCCCATTCAGTACCAGCGTTGCAACCGAACTCCCAGCGTCGTCGGCTCTCTCTGTGCTGCATCAGTACCTACTATTCCTGATCAACGGTTTTATCTGCTATTTAATTTTCAAAAAGTACAGAACAGGAAAAAATATTATCATATATGCCGGTATTTGTACATATTATTACTTTTAAAAATTTTTGCTATTTTGAATAACAAGCAATATTCTGGCAGATCAGGTAGTTATATTATATTTGATCCCCTTTTGCCTGCCCATCAGCTCCAGGGCATCCACCAGCTTGGATAGAGGCATGTCGGCCGTTATGAATTTCGAAGTATCAAAAAGCCCCTTATCTATAAGATTGAATGCCTTTCTTACATGATATGGGGTATGGTGATAGACTCCCTTTATGGTAAGTTCGCTGTAGTGAAGCAGTCTGGTATCAATATTTATGGAAGTACCGGAAGCACAGCCTCCAAACAGGTTTACTGTACCGCCCTTTCTGGCCATCAGTATGGTCTTTTCCCATACTTCAGGAAATCCTGTAGCCTCTATAGACACATCTACTCCTCTTGCCCCCTCAGTCAGGTCCCTTACGGCCTTCACCTGATCTCCCGTCCCGGAAGCATTTACAGTAATGTCAGCTCCCAGCTCTTTGGCAACATCAAGTCTTTCATCAGAAAGGTCACTGGATATGACAATAGCCCCTTTTAACTTGGCCAGGGCCACAAAGAAAAGCCCTATGGGACCGGCACCGTTTACCGCTACCATATCCCCTTCCGTGATATTTGATTCATCTATGCCGTGCACGGCACAGGCAAGCGGCTCCAGCAGGGCTGCTGAACTGTAATCTATGTGATCCGGTATCTTTATGGTGTTTACCGCCAGT
>CAZDXU010000062.1:0-3779 GCA_964509585.1 uncultured Actinomycetota bacterium
CCCCATATTTTTGGGAATAATTATAGAATGATCCCCTGTTTTTGAATTTACCGCCCTGGCTTATTTTCATGGACATGCTGCCGAACCAGAGCCTTCCCCGGCTGTCGCATTTTCCGTCATTAAACCTGTTATCCCTGATCTTCTTTTCCACATCGCACACAGGCTCTATCTTATTATTCTCATAATCGACATGATATATCCCATCCTGCATGCATGCTATCATGCCGCCGCTTTTACGCGGTACGGCGCAGCCTATATGCTGACCTGCTATAATCGTATTATTGATATTGGCAGCCGGATCATATCTATGGATCATCCGTCCAAGGACATCTATCCATGACAATGTCATTCTGTCATGGTCCCACCATGGGCCCTCTCCCAACAGCGACTTTGAATCCAGGACTAGCTCTGTTTTTATCATCTAATATTGAATAAATCCCTGGTTATGGTATTCTATGAAATTATACTCATATTACAATAAGATTATACAATTAATATAATATATTTTGAATAATAAGCTTGCTATTATAGGGACAAGGAGGACCCAGTGAGGAGGATAGAATTTGAAAGAGTAACCCCTGAATCTGTCGGCATACCCAGCGCTGCTATTGAGAATCTTCTTGATAAACTGGAATCTGCAGACTACTGCGAACCGCACGGACTGATGATAATGCGCCATGGAAAGATATGCGCCGAAGGATGGTGGGCTCCATATGCCCAGGGAGTACCCCATACACTGTTTTCACTTACCAAGACCTATACCGCAACAGCAGTGGGCATTGCCTATACCGAAGGTCTTTTAGACCTGGATGACAGGATCATTGACTATTTCCCGGAATACCGGTCTGTAGGGGATGAAAGGAATAAAAAGATCACTATAAGGCATGCGCTTGCCATGGCTTCGGGGAAACCGGAGTACAGATGCTATAATAAGGAATGGAGAAGACACTTCTTTGAGATACCGTTTACGGCAGAGCCGGGCGCAAAGTTTGAATACAGCTGCGAGGATACCAGGATACTGATGGGTGTGGTGCAGAAGGCGACGGGAGAGGACCTGTCGGAGTATTTGAGGTCCAGGCTGTTTGAAAAAATAGGCATAAATACAGACAATATAAAGTGGCTTACCTTACCCGATGGCAGTGTCATGGCAGAAGGAGGCCTTTTCGCTACCACCGAAGATTCATTAAGGCTTATAAAGCTATACCTTGACGGAGGCGTGTGGGAGGGTGAAAGGATACTTGCCCGGGACTATATAGATCAGGCAACCACAAAGCAGATCGATAACTGGGGGCACGGATATGGTTTCCAGATACATATGGGTTCATTAAAAAGTTCTTATCACGGTTCTGGCCTTTTGGGCCAGGCTGCCATTGCAGTGCCCGATCTGGATATGGCAGTAGCATTTTATCAATCTGGTATACATATCAGCCCGGAAGACCTGAGTCCGGACAGTACCAGGTTCAAGATCAAATCAGCCCAGTATTATTTTGAAGCGGTTGGAGATATCTTCAATATTCTTTTTCCTGCAGCCAAAGAAGATAGACTGCCCGAAGACGTCAGAGCCAGCGGCAGCCTGGCACGGAGGATGTCTGCCCTGTCTCTTCCTAATCCAGTGTCGCGTCCTCTGCCGGAAATGGCTTCAAAAGTAAGCGGCAAAAGATATGAAATAAAAAAGGGCACTTTTATGATACGCAGGCAGTCCAGGAAATTAATGCTGGTTCGCAATTATGAAAAGCCCCGGCCGCTGCCGGAAGACACAGGTATGGACTGGTTTTCATTTGAATTTGACAGGCCGGATACCTGCAAATTAAGATTTCAGGAGGGTGGAAGGGAGTTCGCCCTGGACATAGGATTGGATGGCTTAAGAAGGCTTAACAGCTATAATCTTGAGGAAACCTTAAACTATAAGGTAGTTCTGGATGGCGTGTGGACCGGAGAAGATACTTTCAGCCTGAGCGCGCGCTGGATAGAGACTGGATATTCCATTACTGTGTCTTTTAAGTTTACAGATAAGGGTTCGGAGATTTCCCTTGAAAGCGTCCGGGGTGACCATAAATGGCACCCCTTAAGAAAAGGTAATGCTCTTGCAGAGCTCAAGCCCTAAAGGATTCCTGAACTAACCATATATCCTGCCCGCCTCTTCCCTGGCAATCCTTACCCATCCGGCAGCATTGTCTGGATTAAAGGAAAGAGTTAGTACATCCCGGAGCATTACCTCCACAGGACATTTATACTTTTTTGCGGCAATATAGGTATCTCTTAGCTCCCTCCGTGCGCTTCCCTCATCGATTACAGGTGTGGACATATAGGCCGGATTGATCTTGCGGCAGTATACATAATCTCTTCCCAGTGCCTCTGCCATAAACACAGGATCAGACCAGGGTGAGACTGTGACTCTTCTCAGGCGCGGTATCAGCTTTATAATATCAAGTCTTTTATCCAGGGGTTCACAGCATCCATATATATTAAGCCCGAATCTCTCAAGGATGCTTTTCTGGTATGGAAACACAAATTCCTTGAAGAAATCCGGCGATACATTTGTAGTCTCCTGGCTTTCAGAATATCCCCACATGTCCATAAGCCTTACATGTTCCCCGTCAAAACCGGGTGAAGGCAGCTCATCGGTCCAGCCATACCCTCCGGTACCTACAAAATCTCCAGTATTGTTCAGTGATAGGAAATTATTATCTTCAAGAAAATCAAGTTTCTTTATATTCTCGTCCCTTAGAAATGCCATTAACCTGTGGACCAAACCGGGATTATCGTACATATCCATAAGTATGTTTTCAAAGCCCCTCAGCATTATGAGGTCTTCGGTCATCCCAAAGGACCACCAGTAAGAGCTTTCTAACCTTACTTCCAGGATACAGCCGAATACTTCTCTAGCAAGCTCGAGCAGCCGGGATGTCCTGGCTTCATCTGCTATTATTTTTTTAGGTCTCAGCCTTTCAAGATCTTCATGGTCCTTAATGGCGGGATCCCAGGCATAGGAACCTCCATTTCCTCCCCCCTTAAGCTTTCTGTCTATGCCGCGCGAAGTCTCAGTAAATACTCTATGCACTGTGAATTCCGGTAATATGACCCTGTCGTCTTTTATTATATCTCCCCAGTATATTTCCTTTTTTAATCTAAATTCCCATATACGGGCCAGGCTGCCCCGGCATCTTATTGCTGTTACAGGGATTAACTCATACCAGGCAAGTTCTGGATCACAGAATACGAGGGGGGCAGTCTCTTCCAGGCTATTGTGCTTCTTCCATAGACTCTTTTTATGTAGCTCAACCGGTCTTGATGCTATTTCTGAGACTTGCCGGGCCAGCTCTCTTAATATTTCCCTGTCATCTTTTTCTATGACCGGGGTCTGCCCTGCCGCCAGCCTGCAGTATGAACAGGTCCATGACAGGCCCAGATGATCACCCAGTCCATCGCCCAGCCGCTGGCTTTTAAGCTCCTGCTTATCTATAATCACAGTCTCCAGTATTTACACATACTTGAATATCCAAATTTATGTTATTCTATAAAACTATACTCAAATTACAATAAAATTATAATATAAATTAGGGTTTTTGATGAATTATTATCAAACAATGCTTGTCGTTATAAATGGTGCGGAGTCTGACAGGATCCCCTTCTGCCCGCGGATGGACCTCTGGTATATTGCCAACAGGGCCAGGGGGTTAAATTGATAGAAATAAAAAGAGACCTGGAAAAAATAATAAAGAGACATAAGGCATTTGTCAGCCTGGAAAATATGGAAAGGCCATTATTATGCATAAATA
>CAZDXU010000063.1:0-1722 GCA_964509585.1 uncultured Actinomycetota bacterium
TCCTATGTCCCTGAGCTCTACTTTTGAAGGGTCCAGGGCAGTACTGTATGGGGCAAAGCCGCAGGCAGAAAAAAGGGCTTCCCCGTCCTGGACATTCAATATATCACCATATGGTATGCTCTGTCCTGAAAGGTAGTTAAGTACCAGCTGGCTGGTAGTGGTCAGGGCATCGCCTTCACATCCCGAGACCAGTCCCTCGTCCGCCGTAAGCGAGAGTGCAGGACAGGCTATGCAGCCCCAATCCTGTGAAAGCTCATACTGGCATTTTACATTTATGGCATCAAGGCCATGGATCTTTGCCAGCTCCCTGATCCCATGATAAAGCCGGCCCTCTTTTTCCAGGTGCCCGGGCTTGATATCGCTTCCTATGGCAGCTCGTTTCTTCACCCTGGTCTCAAATAAGCTGTATTCCTCCCTGCTGGCTGCTTCTGCGAGTTTGACCAGGCTGTAGGTGTCTATCTGCAGCACTTCCGGCCCTATTATGCCTCTCAGCTTTAAGTGGTCAAATGTCCCTGAGTATATACTCATGGCAGCATAGCCGACCAGTCCTATCCTGGCAGCCCTGAGCGCCTTCAAAGTACCGGCCACGGTATTAAACTTCTTAACTTTTTCTATGGCGCTATTATCATCAACTGCGCCGTGTATATATTCATGGGAGATCTTGAGCCTCTTCAGGGAACCTGATAAGACCGATATTCCCACAAAAGAACCGGTGGATTCAAACTTTCCCCTGTATTCAAACATGGGTGTGCCCCATACAGCCAGGGGAAGGTGTTTTAGTTCAAGCACAGCTGCCATAGCAACAGAAGGTTCTGCCCAGGTATCAAAAAACAGTACTGCGCCGTCTGCATTTTCTGCCAGGACCTTGTAGGCGAATTTCCTTGCAGTGACCGGGTCCACCAGCGGTTCCTTATTGCTGAAATAATCTGTGCCCTCCTGTTTTATGTTCTCAAGAGCTTCCGCGCCCTTTTCAAGGCTCATATCCGTCTGGTAGTCTTTATGAGCAATCCTTATAAATGCAATCCTGGACATTTTTCCACCTTTAATAGAATATAATTTTATTAATATTTTCCATATTCCCACAAAGTCTCATACATGGCCATGATGTTTTCCGACGGCACTTTTGCCTGGATATTATGGACCTGATTAAACACAAACCCTCCCCCGGGGGCCAGATCCCCGACCCTCTTCTTTACTTCTTCCCTTACCTCTTCCGGGGTACCGAATGGAAGTACTTTCTGGGTGTCGCATCCGCCTCCCCAAAAGACAATATCCTTTCCGAATTCTTTTTTAAGCCTTTTAGTGTCCATATCCCGGGCAGATACCTGCACCGGATTTAATATGTCGACCCCGATGTCAATAAGATGAGGTATAAATTTATAGACGCTTCCGCAGGAATGAAAGCTTATCCTGGCCCGGGTACGGCTCTTTATGGTATCTATGATCTTCTTATACCTGGGTTTTAGCATTTCTTCAAACATATCCATCGATACCAGGGGTGATATCTGGTTGGAAAGATCATCGCCGGTCGAAGCGACATCCAGTATGTCACCCACCTGGGCCAGAGAGCTTTCCCAGGCATTGCAGGCTGATTCCGTTACCCTGTCCAGGAGATAATTTGCCAGTTTCTTATCAGAAGCCATATCCATAAAAAACTGGTCCATGCTCCTAAGCCAGGAAGACATAAGCATTATCCCCACACCGGCACCGCTCACTACCGCA
>CAZDXU010000064.1:0-4459 GCA_964509585.1 uncultured Actinomycetota bacterium
CCTGGGTCTGGGTTTTTTCAACCTCATATTCGTCCTGGGTCCGTTCCTTGTAATCCTGTCGCTGATCATCTGCCTGTTTGCGGCAGCCACAGGCATCACGGCCGGCGGCATAACTGCGCTCCTGGGAACCATATTCAGCCCCCTGTTCCCGGAAGTCTTCAATACGCTTATAAACCCGGCGGTAGGGGTGTTCGGTTCCATCGGGCTTATATGTTTCGGGGTGCTCTTCTTTATAGGAGACATATATCTCATCCGGGGGTTTTTCAGGATTTTCATAAGATATATTAAGTTTAACGGCAGGATAATAGCAGGAAGGGAGAAGCGGGATGAAGCGTAGCATAAAAATACTGATAATAGCACTGGCAGCCACTATGGTGGTGTCTTTCGGCATAGCAGCACTGATACTGGCGGTAACCGGCAATATAGATGTGGCTTCCGAGACCATAAATGAATCAAAGACATTCGAGCCGTCAGAGATATCTTCCATAGAAGTCGATCTTGTAAGTGATGACCTTAATATAATCCCCACCACAAAGGGCGATATCACGGTCCATCTCTACGGCCAGGCGAGCACCAATGTGAAGCGGAGCCTTCCCCGGCTGGTTGCATACAAGACAGGAGATAAGCTGCATATAGAGGTGGAGCAGAGGCCCAATATCTTTTTCGCCATAAATATTCGCAGGACCACCACCTTAGATATATATATCCCGCAGATACAGCTGGAGGAGATGGATATAGATATAGTGTCGGGCGATGTCAGGATAGAAGACCTGGAGTCCTCCCGGCTTGTCATAGACTCCACTTCGGGAGATATGATGCTGGAGGAGATAAGGTCGGAAAAGATAAGGATAGGATCCACATCCGGGGATGTCTCGGTCAGGGATTATACCGGCAGCATCGATGTTACCAATACATCAGGAAGTGTAAGCCTTATCTCCGGCAGCGGAAATAAGGATATTTTCATAAAGTCAGTTTCCGGGGATATACTTATCGACCAGGATGCGGTATCCGATATGAGTATAGAGGTCACCTCGGGAGATGTCAGGGTCACCCTTCCCCGGGAGGCGGAGTTTTACCTGGATGCATCCAATATATCCGGGGAAATAAAGCAGGATTTTGCCATGAAGACAGTATCCTCCAGCCGCAGGAAACTGGAGGGTTCCGTGGGCGACAGTGAATACAGGATAGCGATAAATGCCACCTCGGGTGACATAACAGTCGGCTACTGACTGCTGTCCCCTGGTAAATAAATCGATCTAAAGGAGGAAAAAATGAAGTTTAGAATAAAAAACATCAAGAAACCTGCAATACTGAAGCTGGCAGCCATAACCCTGCTTATCGGGATCATGGCAGTATTTGCAGCTTCCTGCAGGTGGACAGTAGGAGTTGTGCGGGGTTCCGGCGATATCGCGACCGGCCAAAGAAGCGTTTCCGGATTTGACGAGCTCCACTTCTCAGGAATAGGAAATCTTGTAATACAGCAGGGCGATGAAGAAACGCTTACCATCGAGGCAGATGATAATATCATAGACCTTGTTGAGACGGATGTAAGGGGAGGAAAGCTTTATATAAAATTCAGGACGGGTTTTAATGTCATCCCCACGTCCAGGATGAGATTCCTGCTTACGGTCAGGGATCTCGACCGCATAGACCTCAGCGGGGTGGGGGACATAGAATGCGGAAGCTTCGGGACCGATGATATTGAATTTAATATCAGCGGCTCGGGAAATATTGATTTTGTCATCGAGACCGGCAGCCTGGAAGTAAATATATCGGGGCTGGGCGACATAAATCTGGATGGAAAAGCGGATTTCCACAGGGTTAACATCAGCGGCTCGGGAAAATATGATGCAGAAGACCTGCAAAGCAATGAATGCGAAGTAGAGATAACCGGGCTGGGAAGCGCTACTGTAGACGTAAGGGAAAAGCTGGATGTTGTAATAAGCGGAGCCGGCAATGTCTATTACACCGGGGACCCCTCAGTATCCCGGAGCATAAGCGGACTGGGCCGGATAAAAAGCCTTGACTAGTCTCACAGTCCAGTCACCGTGTAAATAAAAAAATATAATATACAACAGGAAAGGAAGATGAAGATGGCAGAACTGACAGCAAAAGAGTTAAAGATGGGGAAGAAGCAGATAGAAGGACCGCTGATCCTGTGCTGGGTGATGGCAATACTTCTGGGAATCGGCATATTTTCAGGATTTGCCTGGGGGCCCATAGGATTCGTGACCGATTACCTGAGTGACCCGTTCACTCTTGATGCAGTATCAGGCCTTGCCGGGAATCTTGCAGGTTTTCCATTCAGGATGATGTACAGCCTGCTGGCACCGGCCCTTTATATTGCAGAGCTTATCGGGCTTTACCAGAGGAAAGCATTTGCCGTTCCCCTGGGAAGGGCAGTCCTGGTGATCACCATGGTATTTTTCTTCCCCGTCGGCACCATATTCGGGGGAGTCATGTGGAAAAGGTTCAATAACCTCCTGGCCAAGAAGTACCTGAATTACGAAGATGAGCACACCATGGAAGCAGAAGAAGAAGCCGGGAAAGAGGAAAAATAATAGAATTCTTTCCCCGTAAAAGGCAATAGACGAGAAAACCGGCCCCTGTTATCACACCACCTGATGGGGGCCGGCCCTTTTTTAATTATTAAAACGGTTGGCCGTGGAGACATTCCGGAATACAAAATGAAGCAGTACCCCTTTGCCAATTATTATCAGCAAAACCGCCAGGGACATTATGAAATATACCCAGGGCGCTTCATAGACAATACCAAAGAAATACCTTCCCTCCCAGACTATCCCGAAAACATATATAAACACTGGAAACATCAGAGACCCCGCTATGCCTGCCACCACATTGGGATTTACCTTGTGGGTCTTTCCGGCAGTAAACCGGTATATGGTGGCGATTGAGAGGGATATGCCCAGGAATATAAGGAAAGGGACAAGGAAAAGCGCCCCGGCGATCCCCATGCCGGTAGCCAGTCCGCCGCCGCCCCTGAATTTAAACCATACCGGCCAGTTATGGCCCGCGAGCACGGCAATACAGGCAGCAGCAATAGTTATATCATCGAGGCCGATGGCCTTACCCGCCAGCACCACGGCAGCGCCCTTTCCGCAGTCAAAAATAAAAGTGGGCAGACCCGCCTTCACCCCGAACTGGCGCCCGGCTCCGGCAGTACCCGGCCTGTCTATCTTGTAGAGATCCACCTTTTCCCCCCTGCCGTACACCGCTGCCATGACATAGGAGAATAGCACCGAGCCCAGAAGATAGGCAAGCACTATATATATTATCTTGAAATATAAAGTATCTATCATTCTTTTCCCTTGTTTTTAAATAATTATAAGATTATAACAGATTAAAAGAGTGAAGTTTAGATTTGATGCTATGCTGAAACATAAATTATAAACCTGTCGTCTGGGGTCTAAGGCAGCCATAAAGCCCGGCCCGGAATAATAGAACTGAGCACAATAGCCAACCATCTATAGAAAGGCAGACTTATGCTGGAGATCTGGACATCGGTGCAGGAATATATTTTCCTGTCACTATTCCTGTTAGTAGCTATAATCCTGAAAAGAAAAGTAAGGTTTCTGCAGAGGTTCCTTATACCCACTTCCATTATCGCCGGATTTATAGGCCTTATCCTGGGTTCGGAAGTGCTTAACTGGATACGGCTTGACATCGATAAGCTGGGTAACCTGATCTATCACCTTATGGCCGTAGGCTTCATAGCAGTAGCGCTTAAGGAGAGGACTATCGTACCTGCCAGCCACCGCAGGGATAACATCAATACCGGTCTGGCCATAATAACCTCATACCTGTCCCAGGCCATACTGGGTTTTGCCATAACCCTGGCACTGGCATATACTCTGCTGCCGGAGCTTTTTCCGCCATTTGGCCTGCTTCTGCCGCTGGGATTTGCCCAGGGTCCGGGCCAGGCATATTCCATAGGCACCAGCTGGGAAGAGCTGGGACTGGTAAACGGCGGCAATATAGGGCTGGCTATAGCCACCATAGGTTTCCTGTGGGCCATCATATTCGGCATACCGCTTCTTAATGTACTGGTCAGGAAAAAGAAGGCCTGGGGTCTTGAAGACAGGGAAAAGATGATAAGGGTGACAAGCCCGGACGTAGAAGAAAAACACACCGAGAATATACCCAGGACCATGTTTATAGACAGCCTCACCGTGCAGGCGGTGCTTATAGGCGTGGTATACCTGGTGACCTACTTTACCCTCAGGGCCGTCTCACTGGCGCTGCAGCCACTGGGTGACTATGGATATACGGTCGCCCAGCTTTTATGGGGATTCCATTTTGTGATCGCTACCATGTATGCCATACTGCTTAGAGTCATACTAAATGCCCTTAAAAGGAGGAACTGGCTGAGGATACATTATCCCGATAATTATATCCTGCAGAGGATATCGTCGGGTTCATTTGATTTTATGATAGTAGC
>CAZDXU010000065.1:0-2200 GCA_964509585.1 uncultured Actinomycetota bacterium
CCAGAAACTGGAAAGATATATCAAAAGGTCGCTTAAGACAGACGGAGACATAAGCCTGCAGTATGGTGATTCAACCGGTTACTATCCGCTGAGGACAAAACTTATAGATGTAATGGCAATCGAGGGCATAGAAGTAAACGAGGAAGACCTGGTGACGACTACAGGAGGACAGCAGGCGCTTGACCTGCTATCAAAGACTTTTATAAACCCGGGCGATACAGTGATCACTGAAGCGCCCAGCTATACCGGGGCTTTGAATGCCTTCAAGGCTTATGAAGCCAAGATCATCGGAATACCGGTAGAAGAAAATGGCATTGATGCCCGGAAGGTCGAGGATACCCTTAAAGACCTGGCAGCCAGAAAAGTCCAGGCAAAGTTCATATATGTGGTATCAAATTTCTCCAATCCGTCAGGTTTTACCATAAGCCTGGACCGCAGGAAGAAACTCCTGGAAATAGCCATAAAGCACAATACTATAATAATAGAGGATAATCCCTACGGGATGCTGAGGTATGACGGTGAAGCTATACCTACCATAAAGGAACTTGATATAAGGGGGTACAACAGGAATGTCATCTATATAAGTACGTTATCAAAAATGCTGGCCCCTGCTTTCAGGATAGGCTGGATTGCGGCTCCCCACCCGGTCCTGGAAAAAATTACGCTGGGAGTCCAGTCTTCGATTCTCTGCGCCAGCACCTTCTCCCAGAGGATAGCCTTTGAATATTTTTCCGATCCGGCCTGGAAAGAAAATATAAGGGAATTTATCAAGATCTACAAGAAAAGAAGGGATACCATGCTGGCATCCCTGGAAGAAAACCTCTCCGGAGTAGCTGAGTGGTCAAGACCGGAAGGGGGTTTCTTTATCTGGTTAAGGGTCCCGGAGTACCTGAATATGAAAGAGGTGCTTGCCGATGCAGTAAGAAAGAAGGTGGCTTTCGTCCCCGGTACCGGTTTTTATGCTGACGGCAGGGGAGCCGATGCCGCCAGGCTGGCATTCTGCACCGAGACCCTGGATAATATACAAAAAGGAATAAAGATACTGTCAAACATCATAAAAGACAGGATAAAGCTGTATAAGAGTTTTAGCTGATATTAAATATTATTTTTTAGAGAGTGATCAAAATGAAAAAAAGCATTGCAGTCCTGATGGGAGGAAGGTCCCTGGAAAGGGAGATATCCATAAAAAGCGGGCAGAGAATATCTAATGCGATCAGGAAGCTTGGTTATGAAGTCACCAAGCTGGATGTAGACCAGTATATCATAGAAAATCTCAAAGCTGAGAAATACGACCTTGCCTATATAGCTCTTCACGGTAAGGATGGCGAGGACGGGACCATACAGGAGATGCTGGAAGTCCTGGGAATACCTTATACCGGCCCCGGAGTATATGCAAATGTATTTAGTTTTGACAAGATAGTGTCAAAGCAGATATTCAATAAACTTGGTATCCCCACGCCCCGGTTCTATTTCTTGAATGGCAGTTCCTTCAGCGAACTTGGCGCCTCAAAGATACTGCCTCAGATCGTGGAGAGGCTGGGTCTGCCGCTGGTGGTAAAACCTTCGGCGCAGGGTTCTGCACTGGGGATCAGGCTGGTTGAAAAGGAGGAAGGCCTTACGGATGCCATAATCTCGGCACTGGGATACAGCAAGAAAGTCATCCTGGAAAAATATATCGACGGCATAGAACTTGCAGCCAGCATCATAGGCAAAGAAGAACCCCGTGTATTGCCGGTAGTTGAGATAGTGCCGGATAATGATCTTTTTGATTTTGAATCCCGGGCCGGGTCAGGAAATACCGGGTATTTCATACCTGCCAGGATCCCGGATAAAGATATGAAGAGAGTCCAGGATACAGCCCTGGCGGTACACCGGGCTCTGGACTGCACTGATCTTTCCAGGGTAGATATCATCCTTGATAAAAAAGACAGGGTCCCCTACGTGCTTGAGCTAAATACATCCCCCGGCATGACTGATACCAGCCTACTTCCCATGGCGGCCGGGGAAGCCGGAATATCATTTGAAGAACTGGTGGATAATATAGTGAATATGGCCCTGAAATAAGCATTTTTTGATCCTTAATTATTTTGACAAGATTTTACGGCTCTGCTACTATTCTATTTGCTCTGTGTCCCTGTAGCTCAGATGGATAGAGCACAGGATTCCTAATCCTGGTGTCGGCAGTTCGAATCTGCCCAGG
>CAZDXU010000066.1:0-3681 GCA_964509585.1 uncultured Actinomycetota bacterium
TTTTATCTTTTCTTATTCTAGAATTTTAGTATATTTGGATTAATTTTTATAGGAATATTATTTTAATACTACAGTCAGGACTATATGAAGATACTGGCAGTCAGCGACAAGATAGTTGATATTATCTATACTCCATCCATTCAGGAGCGAATGGCCGATATAGATCTGGTCATATCCTGCGGAGACCTTCCCAACAGCTATCTGGAGTTCATAGTCACTGTACTTAACAAACCTCTTTATTATGTCTTCGGCAATCATCACCGGGATACAGTCTATACTGAAACCGGTAAGAAGACCGGCGGTCCGGAAGGATGTATAAATATTGACAACCGCATAGTGGAGCATAGAGGTATCCTTATTGCCGGATTCGAGGGTTCAATGAGGTACAGGCCGGGTGAATACCAGTACTCGGATTTTGAGATGTGCATGAAGATAAACAGGTTAAAACCCAGGCTTTATGCCAATAGGCTGCTTAAGAAAAGATATGTGGATATCCTGGTGACCCATGCGCCTCCCCTGGGCATACATGACGAAGATGACCTATGCCACCGGGGATTTAAGTGCTTTAATGGCTTTATAAAGAACTACAGGCCCAAATACCACCTGCATGGACATATCCATTATTACGGCTGCGATTATGAATGGATGACCCGGGTAAACGGGACAAAAGTAGTAAATACCTATGGTTTCCAGGTCCTGGAGATCTGACAGGCTGTTATTTGATCTTTTTTTAAATTGTCTTTAATGGATTTTTTAACTATATTTTATAAGAAACCAAAGATTTCCGGGGAAAGAAGACGTGGAGAAAATGCCTGATTACAGGGCAGAAGGAAGGAATCAGTTTGAATCGGCAAGATTCAGGTCCCTTCTCAACAATCTAAGATCCTTCAACCGGGAAAGGCCCAACAGGCTGCTTTCCTTTGAAGAAGTAAATAAGGGACTGGAGCTGCATAACCAGCATTACCTGGGCATGCGGGCAGTCAGGCTAGATGAAATAGTGGGAAGCATAGACCGTTATAAGGACTTTGACCAGTATTTTTTACCCAGGAAAGCCCATATGGAACACCGCTGGTCCAATATATATGCTGCCTATAAGAATGATGTCATACTGCCTGCTGTAAAACTGTACAAGGTGGGGGATATTTATTTCGTCCTGGACGGCAACCACAGGGTAAGCGTGGCCAGGAGGATGAGGGTTGCCTATATAGATGCCGAGGTAATAGAGTTCAGGACCAGGATCCCGGTGACCAGGGATATGGACCCCAAGGATATGTTTATCCTTTCTGAGAGGGAAAAGTTCATGGAAGTCACAAAACTCCGGGAGAAGAGGCCCGATATAAAGATAAGGATCACCATACCCGGTAAATATGATTTCCTGCTGGAAAGGATAAATGACCATATGCATTATCTTAATAACCATGCAGGCAATGGCAGGAAACACTACAGCTTTGAGTCTGCCGCCCTGGACTGGTACGATAATGTCTATCTCCCCTCTATCGATGTCATAGACAGTTACAGGATAATAGAACACTTCCCCAACCGTACCAAGTCGGACCTGTATGTATGGATAAATGCCCATAAGTATTACCTGAGGGAAAAATACGGGGATAATATAGGCCTTTCCGATGCTGCAGATGATTTTTCAAAGAAATTCAGCGAGGGATTCTGGCCCCGGATAAGATTATTCATTGATAACCTGGTCAAGCGGCTGAAGAGATGACCTTACTTGCCTTTGTGCAGCTTTTTGTTCTCGCTTTTTATGAACCTTATTACAGTTAACAGAAATTTTCTTGCAGATGTGATTGCATTATTGGAATCAACATATGATATATATAACCCTGTTCCATAAACAAGATAATGCCTTTGTTTTCTCATCTTATTAAATTTATATACCAGGGTTGATGTCTCACTCCCCAGGACCTTTCGTACAAAATCAACTACAATCTTATGTGAACCAGCTGCTCTCGGCCTGCACCCAAAAGAATAGACCAGCGCCCTGCCGGCAAGCAGCATTGCTTCGTATGCCAATTGATAACTGTTTTCCTGGTCATCCTCTAAAATAATTTTTGCGCTTTTTATTTTTCGTCTTGATCTCTTAATAGTATTTAAGATCTGCAGGTATTCTATGCTGCTGTCTTTCTTTATTAGATTTCTATCTATAAACCATTTAATTTCTTTCATTACCATTCACCAGAATAATAATTGATCCTGACAAAACCTTCGAAACAAAGGAACTTTTGTCATTCATTTTTTTCTTAAACTCTCCCGGGCTGTAGACCTGGTAATTTATTTCTCTTTCAAATCTTTGCTCAAGCTTAATGATTTTTTCTATTAATTCATCCTCCTCAATATCTCCAACTATAATAATATCGATATCCGATAATGAGTCCTGTGTTCCAGAAGAAAATGATCCATAAATAAAAGCTTTTTTTATGCCTCCTACCTTCTTCAGAGACTGTCTCAACTGGACCTCCAGTCCTATTGTCTTAGATATTATATTACTTATGTCCCCATATATGGGAGATTCCTTATTCAGGTAATAATATACCTGTTTGCCTGATCTATGCCTTTTAAAAATCCCTGTTTTTTCAAGCTTGATCAATTCCCTTCTAATGTTCTGCACTGGAAAACCAAGCTTTCTTTCCAATTCCCGCAAGTAATATTTTTTCTCCGGATGAGAAAAATACAATTGGAAAATCCCTTTTCTGGTCTTTGATCTGCCTATGCTGAATAAATCCATTTTGTAATCCTTTTTGATTACAATTGTAATCATTTTTGATTACAATAACAATAGACATGATCTTCACATATTTTATTTAAAATGATTGGTGTTGGAAATATATTTAAATAACCTTTTAGATTTATATGATCACGTACAGAAAGGGTACTGTTTAAGGTGAAGGATATCTGTAATGACCTGTTATTGTCTTTATGCCCAGTATATCTTCCTCCACGGTATAGCCCGGCTCTATGTAATTATATATCACTTTGGGTATGCCGTCCCTGGTGGTGGTATCTGATATTATGGCTGCACAATCAGTAAATCCGTCATCATCCATGTCAAGGAACAGGATGTCTCCCGGATACCATGGTTTCAGGCCGGAACCGCCGCTCAGGTTAAATGATGTCCCCAGGGAAAGTCCGTTATGGGAAAAGAATATCTCCAGGTTCTGTATCCTGCGGTAGTCGATATTGGGATCGGTGGCAGTCTGCCCCCAGTTTTTCCGGAGCGGATATTTATCAAAATTACTGGCTATGTCCTCATCCACCAGTTCTTTTAATATAAATCCCGCTTCCAGGAATGCCCTGGCAATGATATCGGTGCTTATGGCTATGTCTGCCGGAGGGTCGCCTCCGGCATAGTAATTAGGTTCCCCTCCACCCAGGGTAAAGATATTAACTGCAGGGTTTACCAGCTGTTTTTTAGCTCCCATCATTATATCTTCCTGGTCATTTATGCCGTCATTGTCCTCATCTGTTTTTATACCCAGGGAATCCATGTCTATCAGCCTGAACCGGGGAAGGGCTCCGGCAAGACCCGGACCGGGTCCATATTCCTTCTGGAATGAAAATCCCCTTATGCTTATAACCACTGCCAGGGCTATGACCAGGACTATTATGATGACCAGGAGATGCTTGATGTTAAAACGTCTTGTCTCTTCTTCCAAGGTCAGTTCCCGC
>CAZDXU010000067.1:0-8746 GCA_964509585.1 uncultured Actinomycetota bacterium
CCGGCATGGTCCCTTCCTATTATTATATGGGTGCATCCGTAGTTCTGGCGTATTATGGCATGGAGTACGGCCTCCTTGGGGCCGGCGTATCTCATCTCCATGGGGTATACCTTAAGGAGTACCCTGTCAAGGGGATAGTAGCTGGAAAGGAGGGCCTCATAGCACTTTATGCGTATATTTCCCGGGATGTCGCCTTCTTTTAGCTTTCCCACTATGGGGTGTATAAAGAGGCCGTCAAATACCTCAAGTACCGTCTTTGTAAGGTATTCATGGGACCTATGTATGGGGTTGCGTGTCTGGAAGGCGGCGATTGTCTTCCAGCCTTTGGATTCAAATATGTCTCTTGTCTCAGAAGGCCGCCCGTACTGGGGATACTCATCAGGGTAGCCGCCTTCTGAAAATACTTTGACTTTTCCCCCTATGTGATAGCTGCCCAGCTCTTGCTGTTTGGCGGCTCCGGGGTGGGAGGGGTCTGTGGTGCCAAAGGATGCCATGCTTTCGGCTTCTTTGTCATAGGGGTATATGTCTTCTATGTGTATCTTTCCCACTATCTCATCTGAATAGGGGGAGATAAGGGCTGCGGTTTTACCTTTTTTATACTTATCTTTGTCTTTTACTGTTATGGTCACGGGAAGCGGCCACAGAGTGCCGGAAGAGAGTTTCATGTCTTTTAGGACGCCCTGGTAGTCTTTTTCTGCCATAAAGCCTTCCAGTGGTGAGAAGGCTCCTGTACCCAGCATGATAAGGTCGGAAAACTCTAATGTGGAGAGTTTTATCACGGGCAGGCCAGCGCATTCTTTTATGAGCTTATCCCTTTTACCGGGATCGTCTGCCATTAGGTTTACAAGGGTGCCTCCGTGGGGAGGGATTAAAAAAATTTTTTGTTTATTTATCATCTCTAATATTCAGAAAAATAAAAAATGTTTACAGTTATCAAAATATTCCGGATTAAATATTTTTTCCTTCAAAACCTTCAAAATCAAGTCCGTACCTATAGGCCCTGAAGGTCTCATTAGTGGGTTCCCATTCATAATTGAAATATGGAGGGTGTTTCTCCATATATGGGTTTATATATTCCCATACTATATCCATATCTTCTGTTACCTCAAAAAACCTGCCTTTGGTAGATTCACATATAAGAGTGTTGCCATTTCCCAGCCGCTGCGCACTTCCGCATACCGGTGAATAAAAGATCCCCGGACGGTCTTTGTACTCCCACACGATCTCATCGGTTTTTGTGTCTATTTCTATTACTCTAGAGTATTCTTCTTCTGATACCAGCGGTGGAGATTTTTCTGGAGATACACTGGTACAGGGTTTTCTATGAAAACCATTATCAAATAATAGTACATTGCCATTATCAAGGTATGTCGGATTATGGGGATGCCCCAGTGAATGTTCAGGGCCCCACCTCCATATTATTTCCCCGCTTTTTTTATCGAGTATGCCTATTGTATTCAAATGCCTGAAAGTAAAAAGGATGTTTCCGTCAGGCAAGACATCAAGAGCATTGCTATGGCCCCATATCTCGCGTGGGCACAGGGGGCATAATATATCTTTTTCAGTATCAAGATGTTCATAATGCCTCCATTCCCAGATCACTTCTCCGTCATTTGTAATCTCCTGGAACATGCAGGAATATATATTCCCATCATATTCTGTTCCCGGTATACCGCCTTTAATATTTCTGGCAATATTTTCCGGTATTTCTATATATTTGTTGACAATGGTGTTTCCATTCTGCAGCCTGGCCATATCGTGATTCAGCAATGGATCTTCATATCTCCAAACTGCATTTCCCTCCCAGTCTGCCTCCACAAGCTCATTGGCGCCTCCCCCGAATCCTTCCAGCACCTGTGGGCCCTTGCCCAGCCAGAAGAGGTTTCCGTTTGGAAGCAGCTTGCCGTATGGCCCTACAACCGAATCCATTTCCCATTTATGGACCGGTTTTCCTTCCATATCTATCAGGTATGCTGTTTTGCCATACATGGTAGTAAACAATGTATAGCCCTTAAAACTTCTATTATCATCATGAAATATCAAACCGCGTTTTTTTTCTGGATATTTTTTGATTTCCATTTCTGTGATCTTCCATTCTTTTTATTTATTGATCTCTTTTATGGCAGCATCCGGATGGCATCCGGATGCTGCGGTATCTGTAGCTTTTAGTAACTATTTATTTATATGCTTCCAGACCAATAGCCTTTGCACTTTCTGTAAAGTCTGCTGTCATCTGGTCAGCAGCTTCCTGTGGTGTTGCAGTACCTGCTACTACCTGTGATGAATAAGTACCAGCCTGCTTGGTGCTGGCTTTCAGTGTATAGGTAAATGGAGGATCTGAAGCATCAAAACCAGCTTTTAGATCCTGGGCATACGGCCACATCTCATTATTGATACCTATATATGCACTGGTAGTCCTGAGTGAGGAATAGTAATCAAACAGATTATCTTCTTCCATAAACCATTCAAAAAATGCCATTGCTCCTTCAGGATTGTCCCCTCCAGCTTTTTCATTTACCAGGTATGCATAATGGGGCAGGCTGTAATATGCCCTGTCGCTGTTTTCTGACATATAGAAACCGCCAAGATACTCTGCATTGGCTTCATCAGAGAATCTTCCCATAGTATTTACGGAAAGCATTGTGCAGAATGCGGTTCCGCTCATCATGGCTTCAACTGCTCCGTCATATGTGCCCACAAGGACATCGTCATTATAATAACCTGCTTCATACAGATCTTTCTGCCACTGGAAAGCTCTCAGGAATGCGCTGTCTGCAAATGTAGCTTCCTTATTATTTATCCTCTCCTGGATATCTGTGGTTGTGAACTCATCACCTACAAAGTTCTCAGCTTCCATTCCCAATCCCCAGCCATCCTGCAGCATGCCATATATGGGATCAAATCCTGCTTCCCTTATCTTGGGAGCAACATTTTCCAGGAAGTCTGTACAACTGGTTGGAAGTTCTACGCCTGCAGCCTCCATGACATTCTTATTATAGTAATATCCCCTCAGGGTTATAGGACCGAAAGGAATACCATAATTCTTACCGTTTACTGCATTTGCTTCGAGTATAGCCATGGGGACTTTGATATCAGCTATGTTTTCCATGGAGTAATCTGTGAAATCCACAAAATTATTGACAGGATTATACAGGATGTATTCCAATGGAGTACCATGTGCTATAAGGATATCCGGGCCTTCTCCTGAAGCAAGCCTGGTGGGTACTATATTAAAGAAATCCTGTCCGCCTGGAACAGGTTCAAGCTCAACCGGCCAGCCGGTTTCTTCGGTAAACTTGTCAAACATCTCTTCCATTGCCGGAACCAGGATATCAGCAAACAGGATAATATTTACCGGCTCATCCTTAGGGACGACTTCTTCAGTAGTCTCTTCTTCCGCAGGTTCCTCAGCTTCTTCTTCAGTTGTCTCTTCTGCTGTCTCTTCAGCTGTCTCTTCCCCGGCTGGTTCTTCCTTGCAGCCCGACAGCGAGAAAACTGATACAATACTTACACTTAGTACCACGACTAAGAGCCAAAACAAAACCTTCTTCATCTCTTTCTCCTTTAATTATCTTGCTAAAAATATACTTTCTTCAGTTTTTTTAAGATTATCACCCCTTTCATATTATGATATTTTAGTTTGCCTTCACCTCCTTTTAAAGACTTCTAAATTAATAAATCTCTATGTCAAGCAACAGGCACAGATCCTTGAAGAGCCCAGTGTTATCACCATATGATAGAATATAATGCTGTCCTGCTACCTTGTCAGCGAAATCTTCAACTGGTACATCCAGTATTACTTCGAGGCTCGGAGGCTGCGGTCCTCCCTCCCAGCCTATTTCTCCCCAATTCCTGGGTTGAACTGCTTTTCCAGTGACCATATGCAGAAAATACTTATCGCCCCTGCTGGTAATACGGCACAGGGTCACCTTTCCTGGTTTAACTTTTGAAATATTCAATATACCCTCATCTGTAAAACCGAACTTCGTAGACATAACTGTATTGGGCCCATCTACAACCTCTTTTGGTACATAATCGGGCACACCTATTAGCACTCTGTCCTCCATGAACTCATAGAACTCAAAATATGCCCCTATCTGCCCAGTCAGGTATTTAGTCATTAACTGGGTTACATTCCCCGGTACATCATTCTCGGGTATAGTGCATAGACCGATCTCATCAGCAAGCAGCATCAAGGCACTTGATGGTGGGAATTTCATCAGTTTTTTTACACCATCCACATCAATAAGCGATACAGCTTCATATCCTTCTTCTTCGGCTTTTTGCTTAACAGCCAGGTAGAGTTCAGCTCCACTAATAAATACTTCGTCTTTTATAGGTTTATCCGTCTTCCACTCTGACCGGGCTTTGTCTGCAATTTTTCTTACTTCTTTCCTGTCAAGTTTCTCTATTCTCTGGGACATCTCTAACATCTCAAAAAATTCAACCTCTGGTCCTATCTTTGCGCGCAGGGAGATACCGTCAAACATGGTGCCGTATAATTTCATATCCCTGAAACCCATCTGGCCTATCCTGGCATGCCTCAAAGAATCTACTGCCTTAGCGGCACGGCAAAATTCCTCTATTTTGCCGATCGGGGATCCTGAATCAATAGTGCTGTAAACATATTTAAATTTGTAGCCCAGATCTTCCATAGGTTTTCTGAGGGCTGTTGTCCCGGCCTGGTCTGCGGTAGTCATCATCCTGCCGTTTTCATAATAACCCGTAAGGCCCCATAGAAGCATTGGTTTTTGCCTGAATTCGTCTATTACCCTGATTATAGTATAGGTGGGTATCCAGCCTGCAACACAGACAATGACAAAATCAAAGTCTTTATTTCTTAGATCTTTTACAGCTCTTTCAGCTTCTTTTCGCTCCAGGTCATCAAAAACATAATCGGTAGTTACCAGATCTATTCCCAGGTCCTCGATCTCTTTTCTGGCAGAGGCCAGTTTTTTCTTGATTATGTCACTGGGAGTGTTTACCTCTCCAAAACCTATAAAAGCTGCCGTACCTATGCTGCCCATATTTGCCTTTCTATGATCAGAGATTTACATTGATCTTGTTTCGATTTTTCCTCTATGCTTCTGTTACTTAGTAGCTTCTGTGTAGAAGTATATTATATACAAAAGATGAAGTCAATAAAAAATTATGGCTTTAGCCCCATTTTCCCCCGGTAAGATCATACATAGCTATCATATAAGGATGCGAGGGATCGTATTCTGTCAATGTTTTTGGGTCATCCACTTTCCCCGCAGGCCGGCAGTTTTCTCCTGCCGCTCCATTAAGGTCATCACCCAGGTCCTGTCTGCAGTGGTCCATTATGTGTTTTAGCCTGGCTGCTATTTCAGGATGCACTTCTAATATATTCTTTTGCTCTGATATGTCTTCTTCAAGATTGTATAGAGCTTCACTATAGTAGGGAGATCCTGTAAAATATTTCCACTTCCCATTCCTCACTGCACAGAGACCTCCGAGCGTATAATAGAAAAAACTCCTTTCTTCCGTCCCTTTACCTCCCTTTATTGCTTCCGTGATATCGATCCCATCAATTATCCTGTCCTGCGGTATACTGCCGCCGGCAATCCTTGCCAGAGTAGGGAGCAAGTCCATTGAGGTCACCATATCTCTATTGATGTTTTTCCTGTCTATCTTCTGGGGCCAGCTTATTATGCAGGGAACCCTGAAGCCTCCTTCCCAGCAGGAATTCTTGGTTCCCCTTAAGGGTGAATTACTCCCTCCAAACCGGGTAAGGGATCCATTATCGGAAGTAAAGATAATAATAGTATTTTCGCTGATATCGAGCTCATCCAGTTCGTGCATAATACAGTCTGTTGCCCAGTCAACACACTCCACCGCTGCCCCGTATGGTCCATTACCTGATCGTACCCTGAACCTTTCAGGGGTATTATGGGGAAGGTGGACATGCATATGGGCAAGGTAAAGGAAAAAGGGGTTTTCCCTATTTTCCCTTATAAATTTTATGCACCTCTCTATATATCTTTCGGTAAGGGTAGTCTGGTCTGGCTGTTCCTCTATGACCTGCTCACCATCAATAAGAGGCAATGGTGGATGGTTTAGAAACCTTTGCTTTTGCTCCCCTTCATCCACTATACTCCTTCCCATATCATTGGAATAAGGAAGACCGTAATAGCTGTCAAAACCGAAACGGGTCGGAAGGAATTCTGGCTGGTCCCCGCAGTGCCATTTGCCCACCATGCAGGTATTGTATCCTGCGTTTTTCAGGACCCCGGCTATAGTCACCTCTTCAGGATTTAGTCCTATTGAATCCCCCGGAAAAAGGACCCACTCATGTCCTGGTTCAAATTTGTCAAATCCTATTCTTCTGGGATAGCATCCGGTAAGCATCCCTCCCCTGGAAGGCGAGCAAAGAGAGGAGGCTGCATAAAAATCAGTAAATCTTACTCCGGTATTTGCCAGCCTGTCTATGGCAGGAGTCTTATTTATTTTTGAGCCGTAGCAGCCCAGATCACCATATCCCAGGTCATCACAGTTTATCAGTATAATATTGGGTTTTTCCATAATATATACCTCCCTGAGGCTGATTATGTTCTATTATTAAACAGCCTGTCGTAGACATCAAGGAAAAGCCTGTACTGTCTATTATAGGCACCTGTATCCAAAGGCTTAAAAATTTTTCGTATCTTGACCGCTTCATCTACAGCTTTCGGGATATCTCCAAAATAACCCAGACCTACGGCAGCCATTATAGCTGCCCCTAGTGAAGTCGATTCCCGGCTGATGTTAACCACTATCTTCTTTCCTGTCACATCTGCCTTGATCTGATTCCACACATCTGACTTTGAACCTCCCCCCAGGGATATCACCTTTTCGGGGTTTACCCCCAATTTGCCAAAATGTTCCAGGTTCTTTCTTATAAGAAATGCCACGCCTTCCATTACTGCCCGGGCAAAATGCCTGCTGCTATGGGTAATTTTTATACCATAGAATACCCCCCTGGCATCTGGGTCATATTCCGGGGAATTAACTCCTGCTATATAGGGAAGGTATATAAGGCCTTCAGAACCCCGGGGGACCGAAGCTGCATCCCTGTTTATTTCCTTAAAGTCATTCTTCATATAGAGGTTATCCCTGAACCATCCCAGATTTATACCGCCGCTTTCACACACCATAAGCAGTATGTATGAATCTTTTATGGCATTATAATGGCAGGGTACCTTGAGCTCGCTGAATAGCGGGTCTTTTTTCATGGTACTGATGGCCAGGACGGTTCCCGTAGCTTCGCTAACAATGCCTTCTTTAATATTTCCTGTGCCCACCATGCCCGCCATCTGGTCAAGAGCCCCGACATTAAGAGTAATCTTTGGGGAGAATCCCAATTCTTTTATGACTCCATCTTCAAGGCTTCCAATATCCTTTCCCGGCTCAACCAATTCAGGAAGCCGGTCAGTGCTGATGCCCATAAAGTCCAGCATTTCCTGCCAGTACTCTTTACTTATAATGTCAAAATAATAAGAAAAATTGTAGACGGTATATTCAGAGATATACCTGCCCGTTAATTTGTAGATAATATAATCTTTAAGCAAAAGGAATTTACTGGCACTTTCAAATATTTGCGGCTGGTTTTCCCTTATCCATAATATCTTGGTCACAGGCCAGGTGGTCACTACCCCGGGCTGCCCTGTTATCTGAAAACTCTTATTCTCATCAAATTTCTTTTTTATATGATCACACTGCCTGCTTGAGCGGTTATCAAGCCAGGATATGGCTTTTCTCAATGGTTGCCCTTCCTTATCAACCAGCACCAGGGTTTCAGCCTGGCTGCTAAGTGAGATCGCCCTTATATTTTTTGCATCGATTCCCGCTTTTAAGACAATGTCCTTTATCCCTTTTTTGCATATTGTCCAGTATTCCTCAGCCTCAAATTCTACCTGCTTCCCGTCTATCTCAAGATTATATATCGAGGATATTATTGCTAATTCTGAAAGTTTATGATCATATAGAGCATATTTTATCTCAGTTGTGCCCAGATCAAGGGCTAATATATATTCCTTCATCAACCTCTCCTGGATCTTTTACTTAAAGTTTTAATAAATATCACAATTATCAGTGACAGCAGGACTAAGCATACATTAATATATATAACACTTCCGGAAGTGTAGTTTTCCGAGAGATATCCGGTAAGATATTGGAAAAACATAACCCCCAGGTATGAAGCTGCCATTAAAAATCCTGCTACATTTTTATTGTACTTTTTAAATACTTTGACGCCCATCGATATTATTATCATACCATTGCTGGAAATAGAAAGCCCGAAGAGGAATACTAATATAACTGACATTACCAGAGCTTTTGAGAAATTAATTGCCAGTATTGAAGCAAGCGAAATAATGAGTGAATAAAAAAGCAGGTCAGCCTCAGCTTTTATCTTCAATATCTGGATCTTTATTACTGACCCCAATACAAGGGCCAGGCCAAAAAGGGAAAGATACAATGAGCTCCTGGAAATACTTATCCCAAAAGAACTGAAATATAATGTGAACCAGGTATAAAATGTAAAGATGACGGCAATATTAAAAAACATCAAAATACTATAGGTTATGATCAGGCCATTTAGAAGTATCTTCTTATCTGATCTTATTATTTGCCATATTCCCTTTTGCTGCCTGGGCGGCCGGGGGATCTTAATAAAAAAAAGGATTATTGATAAGATCAGCAGGAACACTGCTATAAACAAAAATATTACCCTCCATCCAGTATTTCT
>CAZDXU010000068.1:0-5857 GCA_964509585.1 uncultured Actinomycetota bacterium
AAATGGTTGATGGAAATAAAAGATTGGGGATAAATACTCCATGGGAAATAGTTAATAAAGAATTAGAAGTTGAAAGCATGCTTGCAGATTCTATAATAAGTCGTTGGACGAAAACCACTGCTGAAACAGTTTATCAATATTTATTATACGAAAAAAGTCAGAGCGATATTGCCAAACATTTTAATATAAAACAACCTTCTGTTCATAAGAGACTTGTCAAGTATGGAAGCATTGACAGTATAGAACTATTTATTAAAAGGTATAATGAATTAATTAGAAGCAATTGCCAATATGGATAATCTAAATATTATATTGCTATTAAAGCTTTTATTTGCCCATTTTTTATCAGATTTTGTTTTTCAACCAAAAGTTATTGTAGAGAAAAAAGAAAAAAAGGGCCTAAGGTCTATCTATTTTTACATCCATATCCTGATAACTTTTATTATTGTCTATTTATTCTTATGGAATTGGAGTATGTGGTATATTGCAGCAATAATAACTGGTTTTCACTTTGTCCTGGATATAATTAAGTATAAGATAAAGACGAAGAGTGTTTGGATATTTTTAATAGATCAATTCCTGCATATAGCTACAATAATAATAGTATGGCTAGTTTTTTCAGGCCAATTTTCTAACTTTTTTACACTTTTATTGAATACAATAGAAAATATTAACTTATTATGGATACTATTAGCTTTTCTCTTTCTTACTATTCCCGCCAGTACCCTAATAGGCTACTTAACCGAAAGATGGAGTAATGAGATAGATGGTAAAAATAACAGACAAGGATTGAAAAATGCCGGGAAATGGATTGGCATCATTGAAAGAGTTTTAATTCTTACATTTATTATAATAGATCAAATAGCCTTTATTGGATTTCTGCTTGCGGCAAAATCCGTATTTAGATTTGGAAATTTAGCCAATGCTTCAGAACATAAGAAAACAGAATATATCATTATCGGGACTTTCATCAGTTTTTCTATTGCTATATTCACAGGATTGTTAATCAGGCACATTTTAAAATAGAAAAACAACCTTTGAAATAGCATATTTATTATGTTAATTTTGTATCGACAATAAAAGAAAATAAGAAAATTGACAGTTTTAGGTTGATTTATGGGACTTATAAGTGAACTAAAGGAACTTGTGGGTGCGGCCAGGGAGAAGGACCCTGCCGCCACCAATGCCTTTGAGATTATAATTACATATTCCGGCGTGCATGCCATCATAAATCACCGCATAGCAAACTGGATGTTCAGGCACGGGATCCCGTTTCTTCCCCGGTGGATATCACAGTGCTCCAGGTTTTTTACCGGCATAGAGATACATCCCGGGGCTGCCGTCGGCAGAAGGCTTTTTATTGATCATGGCATGGGAGTAGTGATAGGCGAGACATCGGAGATCGGCGATGACGTGACTATATTCCAGGGAGTCACCCTGGGAGGCACGGGCAAGGAAAAAGGCAAGAGGCATCCCACTATAGGGGACGGCACCATAATCTCTGCCGGAGCCAAGGTGCTGGGTTCCATAAACATAGGGAAAAATGTCATTATCGGAGCTGGAGCCGTGGTAATAAAAGCAGTTCCCGATGATTGTACCGTAGTAGGCGTGCCGGGAAATATTGTAAAGATCGGGGGCGAGAAGGTACTTTCCGACGCCCGTCACAGGATGCACCTTCCCGACCCTGTAAGTGATGTATTGAGCGATGCCTGCGCCCGTATCTCACTTCTAGAAAAACAGCTGAAAAAATACCAGGAAAGCAAGTCAAAGGAGAAAAAGAATTGAGCATAAGGCTTTATAATACACTGAGGCGTAAAAAGGAAGAATTCAGGCCCAGGGTTGAGGGAAAAGTAAATATATATGTATGCGGACCTACCGTATACAACTATATTTCCATAGGCAATTCACGGCCCATCGTGGTGTTTGATATGGTACGCAATTATTTCAGGTACAGGGGCTATGAAGTGAGCCTGGTCCAGAACATAACCGATATCGAGGATAAGATAATAAATAAGGCCAATGAAGAAGGGGTGGACCATAAGGTCATAACGGAAAGATATATTAAAGCCTTCAGGGAAGACCTGGAAAACCTGGAGATCGGAAGCATAGATCACATGCCCCTGGCTACAGAAATGATAGACCAGATAATAGACGTCATACAGAGGATAATAAAAAATGGCTATGGATATGAGATGGATGGGAATGTATATTTCGATGTGGCAAAGTTTGACGGTTATGGAAAACTTTCCGGCCAGAAGATAGAGGAGATGAAGGACTCCGAGGATACCGGGTTTGAAAAAAGGAACAGGATAGACTTTGCCCTGTGGAAAAAGGCCAGGGAAGGCGAACCCAGCTGGGACAGTCCCTGGGGGAAAGGCAGGCCGGGGTGGCATATAGAGTGTTCTGCCATGTCTACCGATATCCTGGACCATAATATAGATATACATGGCGGAGGTCTTGACCTGGTATTTCCCCATCATGAAAACGAGATAGCCCAGTCAGAGGCGGCATTCCCGGGCAGGGAATTTTCAAGCTACTGGATGCATAATGGGATGATAGAGGTAAGATCGGAAAAGATGTCAAAGTCCAGGGGGCTAAAACAGGACTGGATACTGAGAAACCTGCTGGTAAAATACCCGCCTGATGTCATCAAGCTGTATATGCTATCCACCCATTACAGGAGCCCGCTTGAGTTTTCCGGGACCAAGCTGGAAGAAGCCGCCAAAGCCCTGGAAAGGATAAACAATACTCTGGGCAACCTGGATTTCCTGGCAAGCTCCGCCCCTGTAAAGGACGGAGATGATGAGGATCTTGCCGGGAAGATAGAGGCCGTAACCGATGGACTCCGGGATGGTTTTGAAGCTGCCATGGATGATGACTTTAATTCGGCCAGGGCCATAGGGGAGATATTTGACACGGTAAGGGAAATGAACACCATAATCCAGGATCCGGGGTTCCTTATAAGCAGTGATATCAGGGAGTCCCTCGGCAAAGTCCGTGATATGATAATAAAGCTTACCGGGGTGCTGGGCCTTAGACTTTCATCCAGGACTGAGGCTGGAGATGAAAGTATTTCCGGTGAAGAGATAGAATCCATGATAGAAAAAAGGAACCAGGCCAGGCAAGAAAGGGATTTTGCTGAAGCAGACAGGATAAGGGATGTGCTTCTTTCCAGGGGAATAATGCTGGAGGACCGCAAAGAGGGGACCATCTGGAAAGTAAAAGACTGACCGGCGGTAGATGAATATGGAAAAGGATGGAAGTCAAAACCGGGAATTTTTGTACGGTGTAAACCCCATAACCACTCTTCTGGAAGTAAACTCAGGCCGCCGCAGGATATACAAAATAGTCATATCCCGGAGCAGGAAAAGCGACAGCAGGATAGAAGGCATAAAAAGGATTGCCAGAGAAAAAGGCATCAATATATCTATTGTTCCCCCCGGTGATATCAGGGATATGGCGCCCGGGGCGGAAAAGACCCAGAATATAATGGCAGAAGTATCCCCATATAATGTTTCAGGCCTTGATGATTACCTTAAGTCCGGTCCCGGCTCAAGACTGGTGATCCTGGACAGGATAACAGATGTAGGCAATTTCGGTTCCATTATAAGAAACTGCAGGGCTTTTGGTTTTGACGGAATAATAATAGCCAAAAACAGGAGCGTATCACCCGGAAGCAGGGTATCGGCCATATCTGCAGGCGCACTTGAAGGGGTCAGGGTCTTCAGGGTCACAAACCTGGCGCAGGCCATAAAGCAGCTAAAATCAGGCGGCTTCTGGATCTATGGGACTACACTGGAAAAAGACAGGAAAGTGCAGGATCTGGAAGATGCAGACTTTGTATTTCCCATGGCGATCGTATTGGGCAGCGAGGACAGGGGTATGAGCCGGCTGGTGGCGGAAAACTGTGATTTTCTTGTTTCCATAAACCTGACCGGATCCATGCAGTCCCTCAATGTTTCGGTAGCAGGCGGCATCATCCTCTACCGCATCCAGGAAAAATACAGGAAGGCAAAGAATTGAAGGACCTCCTAATAATAGACGGATATAATCTCATCTTTAATATTTTTAAAGCCGGAAAGCTTTCCGGCAGCAGAATAGAGGAAATAAAGTCCAGGCTCATAGCCGATCTTGCAGAATATAGTTCCCAGAAGGATTATGAGGTCATAGCAGTTTTTGATGCCCACGGAAGCCGGAATATGGAAAGGAGCAGTTATGACTGCGATGATGTAAGGGTTATCCATTCCCGCAGGGGCGAGACCGCGGATTCAGTAATAGAGGAGCTGGTATCCCGGTGGTCTTCATGCAGGAGGATCGTGGTGGTCACATCAGATTATTCCCAGCAGAAAGTCATATTCGGGAAAAACACTACCAGACGTTCCAGCAGGGAATTTGGTCTGGAGATGGAAGCGGTTAAAAGAAAGATAGGGAGTGTCCTTAATAAAAATAAAAATAAAGGGAAAGCATTCTATCCCATTGAAAAAAGACTTGATCCCGGTACCCGGAAGAAAATATCTGACTACAGAAAGAAATAACCTGCATGGCAGCTTGTTTTCCCTTGTATTAATACCGGTTATCATTATATGCGCCTGCGCCTGCGGCCTGTTCTATGAGTATCCGGCAGGAAATATGGAAATCGAGGCAGACGTCGAAAATCACATGGTCCCGGAAGTCGTGGACGGCGATACCATTATACTGGAAAATGGAGACCGCATAAGGCTCCTGGGAATAAATACTCCGGAAGAAGGGATGTATTTCTACCAGGAATCCAAACAAGTCTTACAGGCAATGATACTGGAAAAGGAAGTTATCCTTAAAAAAGATGTCACTGACCTTGACCTATACGGCAGGAAACTCAGATATGTCTTTAAGGGAAATATATTTGTAAACCTGGAGATGGTAAAGAGGGGGTTTGCCAATATATATACCTATCCTCCCGATGTAAGATATGCAGGAGAATTCTTGGAAGCGGAAAGATATGCCCGGAAAAATAACCTGGGACTGTGGGAATTATCAGACCTGGATATGGTAAGCATAGATATTGTCTATGATGCCCCGGGAAATGATAATGAAAACCCGGAAGGCGAATATGTGATACTGGAAAATACTGGAAGCGATGTCCTGGATACAGCCGGCTGGACCATAAAGGACAGCGGTACCAGTATATACCGGTTCGGGTCATATAAGTTTTATCCCGGGAGCAGGATAATCCTTTATTCCGGCAGGGGAGAGGATTCGGAGGGCATATTTTACTGGAACAGCAGCAGACCCGTCTGGAATAATGATTTTGATACAGTATATCTCAGGGATGCCGAAGGACTCCTTATCAATATTTATAATTACTGATGGGGGGCAGGAGGTTTCTCAGACCTTTAGTTCTTCCTCTATGAAATGAGTATGGATATCGCCATCTATGAACTTCCTGTTCGAGAGTATTTTCCTGTGAAAATCTATGGTGGTACTGATGCCTTCTATCCTGAACTCATCCAGGGCCCTTGCCGAGCGGGCTATAGCGCTTTTCCTGTCCTTATCACTTATTATAAGTTTGGCCAGGAGCGAGTCGTAGAAAGGAGAGATCTCGCTGTCGGTGCCTATAAATGTATCCACCCTTACCCCCGGCCCGCCAGGTATAAAACTTTTGGTGATCTTTCCCGGACAGGGAGTGAAATCATTCTCGGGATCCTCGGCATTTATCCTGAATTCGATAGCATGGCCCCTGGGCCGGTAATGGTCCCGCCGGAGGTCTATTTTTTCTCCGGCAGCAATGAGTATCTGCTCCTTTACCAGGTCTATCCCCGTTACCGCCTCAGTTATGGGATGCTCGACCTGTATCCTGGTATTTATCTCTATAAAATAA